>JBKBTH010000009.1:0-17282 GCA_046290915.1 Sphingorhabdus sp. | reverse complement strand
CGACCAGTTGCTCCTCCTCGGGTTGTTTGCCTTCAATCCATTCGGGCAATCCTGACGAAGGTTCAGCGATTGTGGTACCCGGTGCAGCCTCAGCCATGTAACAGCGGCGCGCAAACGGGGTTGAGCCTAACCACGCGCCATCTGCAACGCCTCCTTCTGAGACTACCGAAGCATGCCCGGAAAGCCGGATTTGCGCTTTTGCGGCATGATCATAAATCAAAATGCTTGTTGCCGTGCTGTGCTTAAGTTGAGTAGCCTTGTCCGAGCGCGCATCGGTATGAAAGCGCAAGGTCCGGCTGTCGCGTGATACTTCACGTAGCACCATTATACGCAATTGCGGCGCACCGTCTTCGTCAACGGTGCCAACTGTCGGCATATGCGCAGGACTGTGTCGGTGGGTGACCCCAGCTTCGAGCAGGGTCCACGCTTCTGCAAAACTCGCTTCAAGGTTATTATAATAGGCTGGTAAGCTAATCGGATTGGTCATTGTACCTCGAACTGGTCGGTTTGATCATTAAGCACGTGCAAATTGCCATCTGCTATCCCGAAATAGGCACCGTGCAATTTCAACTGAGCGGAGTGCTCGCGCTCTGCAATAAATGGGAATGTCCGAAGGTTTTGCAAGCTCACACGGATCGCATCGAGTTCGAGATCGCGTTGTGGATCTTTCGAAGTTGACGCCAAAATCTTGTCACGGGCAGGGCGAACGATGTCTACCCAACCATCGATAAAGCTGTGGCCTCCATGGCCCAAATTTGCACCTTCCAAAGATGCCTTGATACCGCCGCACTGGGCATGTCCAAGCACGACAATGTGCCGAACTTCAAGTCCCAGCACTCCAAATTCAATCGCCGCGGACACACCATGCAACCCGCCCCCAATTTCGTAAGGGGGAACCAGGCTTGCGACATTGCGCAATGCAAATACTTGGCCAGGTTTGGTGTCAAAGACTGTCGCGGGATCGACCCTGCTATCACAACACGAGATGATCATGATCGGAGGGGCCTGGCCGTCGCTTGCTAGCTCGTCATAGCGGGCTTTTTGCCGGACATAGGCATCGGATTTGAAGCGGCGATAGCCTTCAACCAGCACGGCAAATTCAGGCATTAAAATCTTTCCCCGCGCACAACTTGCACATCACCGATTGTGAGCAGCATTCCATAGCTGTCTAGTAGTGGTGCAATTGCCTCAATCAGTCCTGACGTTTTGGCTTCTGAGGCGATGGCCAGCACAATCGTTTTGGCACTAGCTCCAGTAACATCGTCATGCTGCCACTCACCGGCCCGGCCTCCGCCTGAGTCAACGTGGATCACACTCCAGCCGGAAATGTCCACAGACTTTAGCTGGGCAACGACCCGCGGCACAAGGGGCGTATCAACCAGAATTTCGATACGCTTACGACTAACCGTTTGAATCATAGTTCATCCTATTACTTTGGCAAAAGCCGCGAAGATGCTGATGCCAAAGATAATGTTGAAGGGGAATGTTACACCAAGTGACATACTGAGGTAAATTCCCGGATCAGCTTTGGGAAGCGCAAGCCGCATGGCAGCTGGGACAGCGATGTAAGATGCACTTGCTGCTAAAATACCCAGAGCAGCCGCAGACGCGACATCCAGACCGACTAATGTTCCAGCGACTGTTCCAATCGTCCCATTTAACAACGGAATTAAAACAGCAAGGCTGACCAGCCGAAGGTTCATTTTCTTGGACTGTATAAGCCGCCTCGCTGCAATCAGCCCCATATCCAACAGGAACAGACATAAAACTCCGCGGAACCCTGTGTCGAACAGCGGCTTGATTGGCGCGAAGCCGTCGCTGCCTGCGATTACGCCTATTAAAAAGCTGCCGACCAATATCATGACCGAGGCGTTGGTTAGCACCTCATGCCATGGTGTGGACGATTTTTCGCCGATCTCTCCCTCTCCTCGGCGGGCGAGCATAAGGCCGCTAATGATCGCGGGCGTCTCCATGAGCGCAAGAACCGCGACCATATAGCCTGCTGGCCCAAGACCTTGCCCGGTAAGTATTTCCTTTGCTGTCACGAACGTGACGACGCTGACCGATCCATAATGGGCTGCAACCGCTCCTGCGTCGACTTTAGATAACCCGCCAAATTGCCGCAGAAGAGCGAATGCCATGACCGGCAAAAGGAAACTCAGTGCGAGGCCCGTTACAGCAGCCGCAGCCACCTCTGGAGTGATTCCGCTGTTCGCAACTTCGACGCCACCCTTCAAGCCAATGGCTGCCATCAGGTAAATGGACATGGCCTTTGCAAAGGCTTCTGGGATGCTGAGGTCTGATTTAAGTACGGCAGCAATGAAGCCGAGGACGAAGAAGAGAATTACCGGCGACGTTAGGGTGTCGATTATCATCAGGGCCTCTTTGCGAATTTTGCAACCCATAGCAGGCAAGTTGCAGTTGGCAAGATGAGGCTCGGCGGCTATTCGGATAGGATGAACGTCCCAATATCGATACCCGAGCGTCCTGTGCGCGAACGCAAGCCTGACTGGATTCGCGTCAAGGCGCCTACCGGGGCGGGGTTTAACGAGACACGCAAATTGATGCGGGACTTAAATTTAAACACTGTCTGCGAAGAGGCGGCTTGTCCTAATATAGGGGAGTGCTGGACCAAAAAGCACGCAACAGTGATGATCCTCGGCGACGTTTGCACGCGGGCCTGTGCCTTTTGTAACGTAAAAACGGGAATGCCCCGCGCTGTCGATCCGTTGGAGCCAGAGCATGTGGCAATTGCTGCAGCCAAAATGGGTCTTGAGCATATCGTGATCACTTCGGTTGATCGTGATGACTTGCCCGATGGTGGCGCGAGCCAGTTTGTGAAAGTCATTGAGGCGCTGCGTCGCAATACGCCCAACACAACGATCGAAATCCTGACGCCTGATTTCCGGAATAAAGCGCAAGCAGCAGTTGAGGCGATCGTTACCGCGCGGCCTGATGTGTATAATCACAATCTGGAGACAGTTCCGCGCCTATACCCTACGATCCGGCCTGGCGCGCGTTATTACGCATCGCTCAGGTTGCTTGAGACGGTAAAGCGCCACGACCCGTCCATCTTTACCAAGTCGGGCGTTATGCTTGGCTTAGGCGAAGAACGGATGGAAGTGCATCAGGTGATGGATGACATGCGAAGCGCGGATATCGACTTCCTGACGATGGGCCAATATCTACAGCCAACGCCCAAGCACACAAAGGTCATGGACTTTGTTACGCCAGCGGCATTTGACGCTTATGCAGCCATTGCTCGGGCGAAGGGTTTCCTTCTTGTGGCAGCGACACCGCTCACGCGGTCCAGCTATCATGCGGGCGATGATTTTGCGAAAATGCGCGATGCCCGTGCGGCACAGTTGGCCAAGGCCCGGTAACAGCAGCAATGCCGCATCATCACGAACGCCGCAGTTTGCCGCATAGTGCGGAGCAAATGTACAATCTCGTGGCCGATGTCGCGCGCTATCCCGAATTTCTGCCTTGGGTTAGCGCGATACGTGTCCGCAAGGATGAAGAAGGTGAAATGCTCGCGGACATGATTGTCGGCTTCAAAGCACTGCGGGAAACATTCAGCAGCCGTGTCGTGAAAACGCCACGCACGTCGATAATTGTTGATTATCTCGATGGCCCAATGAAGCATTTGCATAATGCATGGACATTTGAAGATGTCGCGGGTGGCGGATCAATTGTTGATTTCACCGTCGATTTTTCATTCCGCAACCGTGTGTTTGAAGCGCTCGCCGGCCAGTTTTTTGATTCAGCCCTGCGGAAAATGACAACGGCGTTTATCGACCGTGCGGACGTGCTTTATGGCGCGGGGGGCAACAAGAGCTCAAGCGCATAAAGCGTTGCAAATGCGCGGATATCAGCCCGGCTTTTATCTGATCCAAATGATTTGCGATCACCGACAACATCTTCGGGGTTCTGACCTTTAAGCGCCACTGCGAAAACAACAGTGCCCACTGGCTTGTTCGCTGTGCCGCCGTCAGGCCCAGCCACACCGCTGATAGCGACCGCAATATCAGCGCCACTTTTCTTCAGTGCACCTTGCGCCATGGCCCAAGCTACTGCGACTGATACGGCACCAAAGGTGTCGATGATGTCTTCATTGACGCCAAGCGTCTTCATCTTGGCTTCGTTGCTGTATGTCACAAAGCCGAAACCCAAAACCGCACTGCTGCCGGGCACTTCAGTGAGCGCAGCGCTGACAAGTCCACCAGTGCAGCTTTCAGCAATAGCGATAGTGCGGCCAGCGGCCTTGTTTTCGGCAACAACACGCGCGGCCATTTGTGCGATATCGGCGGGTAAAACGGTTTCCATAATCAGTTTTTCTCAAAAGTAGCGGTGGCTTGCGCAGCAATGCCTTCGCCGCGGCCTGTAAAACCCAGCATCTCGGTGGTTGTTGCCTTTACCGAGACGCAATTGACATCAACAGCCATAATTTCCGCTAACCGTTCCCGCATTTGCGCTCTGAAAGGTCCAACCTTAGGCCGTTCGCAAATGATGGTCACGTCGGCGTTTGCAAGTTCATAACCATCGGCGCGCGCAAGTTCCATGGCATAGACGAGAAACCGGTCGGATGAAGCCCCGCGCCATTTTGGATCGGTCGGCGGAAAATGATCGCCAATATCGCCTTTTGCGATGGCTCCGAGTATCGCGTCTGTGAGCGCATGCATGGCGACGTCGGCATCGCTGTGGCCCGCCAGCCCCTTGTCATGTGGGATCAGCACGCCGCACAGCCATAGTTCCGCATCTGGCACAAGGCGATGTACGTCAAACCCGTTACCACTTCGATATGACGGCATAGTAGATCCTGCAAAATCGGTTGAGAACGTGAACTTGTTGAGGGCTTCCGATCCCGTGACAATGCGCACTTGTCCGCCATTGGACATCAGCATGCGGGCATCGTCGGTGGGGTCTGCTCCGCTCCATTGCTGGTGTGCGGCGTATATCTCCGCGAAGGCAAAGGCTTGCGGGGTTTGAATACGCCATAGATGTTCGCGCTCGACTGTTTCGGTAAGAAAGTCGCCGCCTCTGGAGAGACTATCGACAACGGGCAGGGCAGGAACAGCACCTGGGGCATCGCTTAGCGCGTTGACTACGTCATCAATGACCATTGCCGACAGAAACGGCCGCGCGGCGTCATGGATCAGGATCTGGTTAGCACCGCCATTTGCAGCAATGGCCTTCATGCCTAGATAAACGCTTTCACGTCTTGTCGCGCCGCCCTGCACAAAAATAGGCCCAGGCAGGCCCGCTAACGCAGCCGACGCTTCGGCCTCCTGACCAGCGCCAATGGCAACATACACCTTGGATATGACCGGATGAACGGAAAGCGCTTCATAGCTATGCCGCAGCATCGGCTTGCCGCGCACCGGACGAAATTGCTTGGGTATTTCGCCGCCCGCACGACTTCCAGAGCCAGCGGCAACGATAAGTGCAACAGTGAGCGGTTGTGATACCATTTGCGCCCTCTAGCGACACCACACTTGCCCGCCAAGCCGAAAGCGGGTAACGGCCTGCCTAAATTTTAGGCAAGTTTTGAAAATGCAGCTGAAACCCATCAAAATCGGCAATATTGAGATCGATTGCCCCGTCATTTTGGCGCCGATGACCGGCGTCACAGACATGCCGTTCCGAAAAATTGTCCGTCAATTCGGCTCTGGCCTGAATGTGACCGAGATGATTGCAAGCCAAGCGATGATCCGCGAAACGCGCCAAAGCATTCAAAAATGCGAGTGGGATGCCATTGAAGAGCCCGTGTCGATGCAGCTTGCGGGCTGCGCACCCTATGAAATGGGTGAGGCTGCAAAACTGAACGAAGACCGGGGTGCGGCAATTATCGATATCAATATGGGCTGCCCCGTCAAAAAAGTGGTGAATGGTGACGCGGGTTCCGCGTTGATGCGCGACCTGCCTTTGGCGGCGAGCCTCATAGAAGCGACGGTGAAAGCCGTTTCTGTGCCTGTGACCGTCAAGATGCGGATGGGCTGGGACCATGGCAGCCTGAACGCGCCTGAACTTGCCCGTATTGCCGAAGACCTTGGTGCCAAGATGATTACCGTCCACGGACGCACCCGCAACCAGATGTATAAGGGCTCTGCTGATTGGGCGTTTGTGCGTAAGGTCAAGGATGCAGTATCCCTGCCAGTCATCGTCAATGGCGACATCTGCACTATCGAAGACGCGCGTACCGCGCTCGAACAAAGTGGCGCCGATGGCGTGATGGTGGGCCGCGGTGCTTATGGAAAGCCATGGCTTTTGGGCCAGATGATGCATTGGTTCCGGACAGGACAGACGATTGCCGATCCAGACATCGACGCCCAGTTCCACCTGATAATCGACCATTATCGGGCCATGCTAGATCATTACGGCGATGAAGTCGGCGTTCGCATCGCGCGCAAACATGTTGGTTGGTATACCAAGGGGCTGAATGGTTCGGCAGAGTTCCGCAATTTTGTGAACCGTATTGATGACCCAGATGTCGTCATCGACGAACTGACGAGGTTCTACGAACCGTTCCTGACGCGGTCGGCCGCCTGATTGATGTCGCAGCCCGTGCATCGCCCCGAATATAGCCAGATGCTGGCGAGTATTGCGGTGCCGGTGCTTTTGATTTCTCCAGATCACGTCATCACCTACGCGAATGATGCAAGCGAAGCCTTTTTTGGCAGAAGCCGAAGAAAGCTGGAAGGGCATCGCATTGACGAAGCGCTGATCTTCGAAAGCGAGCGGATGAATGCCGCTTTGCTGTCGCGTGAGGGAGACATTTCTGCCCAAGATATGGAGCTAAAAACGCCGTATGGCGTGATTATGGTCGATATCAATATATCCGCCGTTGCCAAGGAGCCTGACTGGCGCATAGCGGTCATCTCGCCGCGCAACGGTGGCCGCGAACATATTGGTGACCAGCGTGACACGGGGCAGCAACAAGCAATGGGTGCGCCTGCCATATTGGGGCATGAAATCAAAAACCCGTTGGCGGGCATAAAGGGCGCGGCGCAGCTGTTGGCGCGCCAAGTTGATGAAAAAAGCCGCGCGTTGACTGAGCTTATCGTCAACGAGGTTGACCGCATCGCGCGCTTGCTTGACCAAATGCAAAAGCTTGGGCGGTCTGAACGGCCTGAATTAGCGCCAGCAAATATTCATTTGTTGATTGAGCGTGCCATTCGCTCGCTGCGCGCGGCCAACCGTGCCATGCCTGAAATTTCCATCAATTATGATCCGTCTTTGCCTGATGTCTATATCGATGCTGACGGGATGGTTCAGGTGCTCATCAATCTCCTTCAAAATGCCATCGATGCACTTCAGGGGCGTCTTGATGGCGTGATCGGTATTTCGACACGCTATGTGATGAGCGGTGCGTTGCGCGATACGGACATTGACCGCCGTGCCATTAAGTTGCCCGTCGAAATTGCGATATCGGACAATGGTGCAGGTGTGCCGGAGCATATCGTAGACGAACTGTTTTCGCCGTTCGTGACGACAAAGCGCGACGGGCAGGGGCTTGGGCTCGCCATTGTGCGCAAGCTCGTGCAGCAAATGAACAGCAGGGTGTTGTTTGAGCGTGATCAAACGCTTGGGCAAACCACATTCCGGCTTTTGCTTCCGGTAGCATCAGGGAAGGCAAGCGGATGAAGCCAGCTAAGGTTCTTATTGTAGAAGATGATGCATCCATCGGGCTTGTCGTGTGTGCTGCGCTTGAGGCCGAGAATATTGAAACGCAAATTTGCGATTCCGTGGCGGCGCGCGACGCGGCACTCGCCAACGGCCATTTCGACCTGATGCTGACCGACGTTGTGTTGAAAGACAGCGATGGGTTGGCGACGCTTAAAAACATATTGGCAAACACCCCGGACATGCCCGTCATTATCATGTCTGCGCAAAACACGCTTGAGACAGCTGTCCGCGCTAGCGAGATTGAAGCGTTCGAATATTTTCCGAAGCCGTTTGATCTCAACGATCTCGTGTTAGCCGTAAAGCAAGGTATTGAAAAACGTCGTTCGACGGCGTCTGATCCGTTTGAGTCGCTAAGCGAAGCCAATCTGCCAATGATTGGCCGCAGTGCCGCAATGCAGGATGTGTACCGCATGGTCGCGCGGCTCTTGCGGAACGACTTGTCTGTTCTCATTTCCGGCGAAAGCGGGACGGGCAAGGAGTTGGTCGCAGAGGCCATCCACAATTTGGGCCACCGTAAAACGGGGCCTTTTGTCGCGGTCAACATGGCGGCTATTCCAAGCGAGTTGATTGAGGCTGAACTGTTCGGTCACGAAAAAGGCGCATTCACAGGGGCGGTTGGCCAATCGATAGGTCGGTTTGAACAGGCCCAAGGCGGTACATTATTCCTCGATGAAATTGGCGATATGCCAATGCATGCACAAACCCGTCTTTTGCGCGCGCTGCAAAGCGGTGTTATCAGCCGCATCGGTGGGAAAGCGAGTATTCGTTTAGATGTGCGCATTGTCGCCGCGACAAACCAGAACCTGGCCTCGCTGATTGAAAAGGGCGGGTTTCGCGAGGACCTGTTCTATCGTCTCAATGTCGTGCCCATCGAAATGCCGCCATTGCGCGACCGCACTGAAGACATCGGTTTGTTGGCGCAGCATTTTCTAATGATGGCTGCAAAGGACGGTCTTCCCGTGCGCAAAATCGACGACGGCGCCGTTGGCCAATTGATGGCGATGCCCTGGCGCGGAAATATCCGCGAGTTGAAGAACTTGGTGTATCGTCTGGCATTATTGTGCCGTGAAGACACAATTACCGAAAGCACAATCCAGCAGTTTGTGGAACCCATGCAAGATGTGGACCCGCCTTTTCAAGGCGCTAGCTTTGAAGCCGCTGTCGCGCAGTTCTTGCGCGACCAGCGCCAACGCGGACATTTGCGCGAAAAGCTATATCCACGCGCTTTGGCCCAATTCGAGATACCTCTGCTTCAACATGTGATGAAGCAAGTCAAAGGGAACCAACTAAAAGCCGCCGCATTGCTGGGTATCAATCGTAATACTTTGCGCAAAAAACTGACGGATTATGGGATTGGACCCGCTGGGGGACGCTAGAGCGTTGTCTCATCACGCTACATGGCTGCTAATGGTCGATTTTGTGCTTTTCAGGTAACGTAATGAGTGCCACAGTGTCTTTATGGCAACAATCGGATTAGCGGAGGATACAAGTTCACCTTCCGCCGTCCGTCGCCTTTTTGAATGGGTTGCCGAACTTCTGGGCAACAGCCAATCGATCAAATTTCTGGAAATCGCCAGTGCGCTGATGCTTGTCGTTGCAGGCGTAGTAACGGCCATATTGTTAATCGACCAAGGGCCGCAGTCGGAGCCTCTCGCACCTGCTGCCTCGGCAACCATGCTCGTGAGCAACCTGTTGCCTGCGACATTGCTTCTCGTTCTATTCGGGCGGCGGGTGGCGCTCAAGCGGGCAGAGAATAGCAACATTGGCAGCAAGCAATTGTTGCACGTCCGCCTAGTGGCGATATTTTCGGCAATTACGGCCGTTCCAACGGTGCTTCTGGTCATCTTTGCGTCGCTGCTTTTCCAAAGCGGTGTGCAGTTCTGGTTCTCGGGTTCCGCGCGCGGAATGCTGGAAAATGCGGGTGAACTCGCCAAGGGCTATTATGAAGTAAACGCCAAGGACGTCGGAGATGAAACTCTTACAATGGCGGGGGATTTTAGAAATGCTTTGGGCCAGACCAATCCGGATGATCCAGCTTTTTTGAGCTATTATCTCGAACAGGTCTTTAGGCGCAGGTTAAGCGAGTCTGCTATCGTTTCCGTTGGCGCAGACGGGGTTCAGCGGACCGAGGCGGTTGCAACTGAAAATGACAATAGAAAGCAAGACTGGATCGCGCGCGACATACTCACAAAGTTGAATGCGGGCGAGGGCGTTGTTATCGCTAATCGCGCCGACAGGATCGAAGCAGTCACTGTCTTGTTCGATGCTCCACGCAGCTATCTTTATACCAGTCGTGCCCTGTCGGTGCCTTCCTTTGCGCTTGGCGAAAAAGCCCAGTCTGTTTTGCAAGACTATGACAAAATGGTCGCACGTTCGCGGGCGTTGCAAATCCAGTTCAATCTGGCGCTCTATTTTGTGTCGTTGATGATTATCGGCATTACGCTTTGGATCGCGCTTCGCGTTGCTGACCGATTGGTAAAGCCAGTCAACAATCTGGTGGATGCCGCACAAAGGATTGCCGACGGCGACCTATCTGCGCGGGTCACTGAGGATCAGTTTCGCGACGACGAGGTTGGTTTCCTTTCGCAATCGTTCAACCGCATGACCGAGCGTTTGCAGGAACAGACGGGCGTGTTGCTGGCAACCAATCACCAGTTGGGTGAGCGCCGTTTATTTATTGAGGCCGTACTGGAATCCGTATCGGCAGGTGTAGTGTCCGTCGATGGCAATGGCGTCGTGCAACTCGCGAACTCCACTGCGGAGAAGCTGCTGAAGAACAAGTCCGACACAATCGTCGGCCAAAAGTTCGAAGTTGTTGCGCCTGCGCTTGCTGCATTGGCGAGTGAAAGCCCGCGCGGCGTGGTGCAACTCGGGGACGGCCCTGAGCCACTGACTGTTGCGGTAACTGTATCTCCGCGCGAGCAGGGCAGCGTGGTAACCTTTGAAGACATCAGTCAGCAGCTTGCCGATCAACGCCGCGCCGCTTGGTCTGACGTTGCGCGCCGGATCGCGCACGAGATCAAGAATCCGCTTACGCCGATCCAACTGGCCGCAGAGCGTTTACAGCGGCGTTTCGGCAAGACTATTGTCCAAGACGAAGCTATATTCGAACAACTGACTAGCACAATCGTCCGCCAAGTCGGTGATTTGCGTAACATTGTCGATGAATTCTCGTCCTTCGCGCGGATGCCGAAGCCTTTGTTCAGGACGGAAAATGTTCATGACATTGTAGGGCATGCCGTTTTCATGTTTGAGGTCGCGCATCCGGATATCCGCTTCACATATAATCAGGATGGACCATTCCCGACATTAATTTCTGATCGCCGCCAGTTGGGGCAGGCGATCACGAATATTTTGAAGAATGCCGTGGAATCGATTGAAGAGAAAAAGAAAACAACCAGCGTAGATGGCGCAATTATTGTCGATCTGGTCGTCGAGGACGACGGCTTGATTATCCGGATAGCCGACAATGGTATTGGTCTGCCGTCCGATCGCCAGCGTATCATGGAGCCCTATATCACCAATCGGGCAACGGGTTCGGGGCTGGGGCTAGCTATCGTTAAGAAAATTATTGAAGAACATTTTGGAGAGATTTCTCTGACGGACAATCAGCCAGAAGGCGCCGTTGTGACGTTGAAGTTTAATCCGGAAATCGTGGCGTTGCGGGTGGGGAAGCTGAATGCGTCCTCGCCACCTCCCAATTCAGATGAGGTTATGGGCTAATATGGCACTCGACATACTGATTGTAGACGATGAGCAAGACATTCGGGACTTGGTGTCCGGCGTGCTCGATGACGAAGGTTATGGCACCAGAACGGCGGCCTCCGCCGACGAAGCATTGGCTGCACTGGATGAGCGGCTTC
This sequence comes from Sphingorhabdus sp., assembly GCA_046290915.1. GTDB lineage: Bacteria > Pseudomonadota > Alphaproteobacteria > Sphingomonadales > Sphingomonadaceae > Sphingorhabdus_B. The sequence goes on along the minus strand of JBKBTH010000009.1, from coordinate 5,733 downwards.
CGTCTTTGATACTTTTGGACGTGTGGCTGCGCGGTTCCTCCATGGACGGCATTGAGCTGTTGCGCGCGATCAAGATGCGCGACCCACAGATTCCGGTCATCGTCTTTTCTGGCCACGGCAACATCGACACTGCTGTTGCCGCCATTGGGCATGGCGCAGCAGACTTTATTGAAAAGCCATTCGAGGCCAGCAAGCTGCTGCATTTGGTATCGAAAGCGACCGAGACAGAACGCCTTCGTGCGGAAAATGCGGCGTTAAAGGCGCGGGTAGGGCATTCAGAAGAACTTACCGGTTCGTCGGCAGCCATCAACGCGGTGCGCGCGACGCTGAAGAAGGTGGCTGGCACGGGCAGCCGAATGCTGATTACGGGACCTGCTGGCGTTGGCAAGGAGGTTGCGGCCCGTTTGCTCCACAGTTGGAGCCCGCGTTCAGACTCAGCCTTTGTCTCGGTAAGTGCGGCCCGCCTATCGCCGGAACGGTTTGACGAAGAGCTGTTCGGCATCGAAAAAGATGGCCGTCTTGTTCAGGCGGGCATGTTGGAAAAAGCCCATGGCGGTACGTTATTCCTCGATGAAGTCGCTGATATGCCTTGGACGACGCAAGGCAAAATCCTTAGGGTGCTGACGGACCAAAGCTTTGTGCGGGTAGGGGGCGACCGGCAAATTCGCGTCGATGTCCGCTTTGTCTCTGCCACTGCGTGTGATTTGGCGGTGGAGATTGCAGAAGGGCGTTTTCGCGAGGACCTGTTCTATCGCCTGAATGTCGTGCCCGTTGAGATCCCGCCATTGTCGGGTCGTCGTGAAGACATTCCGGACCTCGCCAATCATTATGCGGCGCGTTTTGCGTCAGAACACCGCATTTCACCGCCTTATTTCTCCGATGACGCCATGGCAGCGCTTCAGGCCTGTGAATGGCCGGGAAATGTGCGCCAGTTACGAAATATTATCGAACGCACGATCATATTGGCGCCGGCAAACCGCGTGCATACGATTGATGCAGACATGCTGCCGTCGGAGATCATCAACAGCTACGAAGGCGCGGAGCATAACGTCACATCGCTGATGGGCGCGCCATTGCGTGAGGCACGCGAAGCTTTTGAACGCGAATATCTGCGCGTTCAGATCAAGCGCTTTTCGGGAAACATTTCAAAGACAGCAGCCTTTGTGGGGATGGAACGTTCCGCACTACACAGGAAGCTTAAACTGCTTGGTATTTCCGTGAGAAAGAACGGAATCGAATTTGGCGAAGATAGCGACGCATGAGTCCAATTGCGCAGTCTGTAGTCCTCGTGTATGTAGATAATTGCTTCTGCTAATACCCTTTTTGGGTCTCCCGTTAAGCCGAGCACAACAAAAATATAATCGGATAATAACAATGACTGAAAAGAATAACGGACTTCAAGATCTGTTTCTGAACTCGCTCAGAAAATCAAAGACACCGGTGACAATGTTTTTGGTCAAAGGTGTAAAGCTGCAAGGTGTGGTCACTTGGTTTGACAATTTTTCGGTGCTGTTGCGCCGGGATGGCATGTCCCAGTTGGTCTATAAGCATAGCATTTCCACTATCATGCCATCGGTTTCGCCAGATCGGTCGATGTTCGATGAGATGATGAGCCGCACCAGCCACCGCCCCGGCATGCTTCAGGACGTTTTCTTGCACGCCATGTGCGACAAGAATGAGCCTGTCACCACGTTCCTTGTCAACGGTGTGATGCTTCAGGGCGGTATTGCGGCATATGATTTGTTCTCGGTTCTGTTGGAACGCGATGGGACGACGCAGCTGGTGTACAAGCATGCAATATCGACCATTCAGCCTGCGCATCCTGTAAATCTCGCTGAATATAATCAGGGCGTGGATGAGGCTGATATTTGAGCGTTTTTGAACGTAGTGAAACCGACGAGTTTGCGCGCGGTGCGCGTGCGTTGGTCATTTACCCCGAACTGCCCGGAAGGGCTTCGGTGGGCCCAGAGGCACGTCTGGCCGAGGCTGAGGGCCTTGCATTGGCAATCGGTCTGAACGTCGTCCAGAAAAAGCATTTTCGCGTGCGTTCACCGCGCGCGGTTACTTTGCTTGGTGGTGGGCAGGTTGAGGAAATTTCCCAGATAGGGCGTGACTCCGAAATTGATCTGCTGATCGTCGATGCGTCTTTGACTGCCATCCAGCAGCGCAATCTCGAAGAGCGCACCGGTTTAAAAACCATCGACCGTACCGGGCTCATACTCGAAATCTTTGGCGAGCGCGCGGCCACGGCCGAGGGACGGTTGCAGGTTGAACTCGCGCATTTGGATTATCAGGCCGGTCGCCTGGTGCGCAGCTGGACTCACTTGGAGCGGCAGCGTGGAGGTTTCGGCTTCTTGGGCGGACCGGGCGAAACACAGATTGAGGCTGACCGCCGAATGATCCGCGACCGGATGGCGCGTTTGCGCCGCGAACTTGAGGAAGTGAAACGGACGCGTTCGCTGCACCGCGCACGCCGGAAAAGGGCGCCATGGCCAGTGATCGCTTTGGTTGGCTATACCAACGCCGGCAAGTCGACCTTATTCAACAGCCTGACGCGCGCCACAGTGCTGGCCGAAGACATGTTGTTTGCGACGCTTGATCCAACAATGCGCGAGATTTCCTTGCCGGGCGTGGAAAAGGCGATTTTGTCTGACACCGTCGGATTTGTTTCCGATCTGCCAACACAATTGGTTGCGGCGTTCCGTGCGACGTTGGAAGAAGTGATCTCGGCGGATATAATCGTGCATGTGCGTGATATTTCGCATAGCGAGTCCGATGCGCAACGTGATGATGTTTTGCAAATCCTTAGGGATTTAGGCGTCTTGGACGATAGCGAAGCTGGAAACCAACCGCGGATGTTGGAGGTGTGGAACAAGATTGACTTGCTCGACGCCGAGAAACGCGAAGATCTGTCGGCGCTTGTTCAGCGCAACGATGACTTGCTCATGATTTCGGCTCAAACGGGTGAGGGCGTTGATGCCTTCAAGGCTCATCTGTCAGCGCTGATCGGGAAGGGCAATGTTGTGCGGTCTGTTCGATTGAAAGCCAGCGATGGCGCTGCGCTCGCTTGGCTTCACGCGCGGGGAACAATCATCAGCCAGATTGTGGAAGATGATATCGTAACATTGGATGCATCGCTTAGCCGCCAATTATGGGGTCAGTTTGACAAGCAATTCGCCCAAATTGAGGCTTAGTTATTTCGGTTCTTTGGATTTAGCCTGCTGCCAAAGAACTTCTTTCTCATCCAGCGATAGCGCATGAAACGCGTTGCCAGCCGAAGCCTCCATATCGCGAAAACGGCGCTCGAACTTAGCACTTGCTAACTTAAGCGCAGTTTCGGCGTCGACCTCATGAAATCGCGCGAAGTTCACAACAGCGAACAATAAATCGCCAATTTCTTCAGCGACATGTTCCGCTGAGGTGGCCGTCGCAACTTCTTCTAATTCTTCAATGATCTTATCGCGGGCGCCCGACTGATCCGGCCAATCGAAACCGGTCCGTGCCGCACGCTTCTGTATTTTTTGGGCGCGCAATAATGCGGGAAGGGCTCGAGCCACACCTGCTAACGCGCTGTTGTCCGACCCAGCTTCGCGCTCGGACGCTTTGATGGTTTCCCAATTGTCTGGGATGCTTTTCGTTGTTGCTTCTTGTTCGCCGAACACATGCGGATGACGGCGCACCATCTTGTCACAAATGCCGCTGACGACGTCGTTAAAGTCGAATTGACCGATTTCAGCAGCCATTTGGCTATGGAATACGACTTGCAAAAGCAAATCGCCCAATTCGTCTTTCAACGCGTCGAGATCATTATTCTCGATGGCGTCGGCAACTTCATAGGCTTCCTCAATCGTATATGGTGCGATGGTCGAGAAATCTTGCTCAAGATCCCAAGGGCATCCAGATTGCGGATCGCGCAAACGCGCCATAATGTTGGTGAGAGGGGTGATATCAGCCTGCATCGGTCCAGCCATAAATAAGTTCGATAATATATATTATGTTAAGTAATATGTTGTATTTGGTATGAGCATGTGTGTAACTGACCGCCAGGCTCACAGCCGTAACGTCATTACGTTTGCCTCGACCTTCCAGCTTCGCATGCTGTCCAAAAAGTTCATGCCCAGCACATTGGTGTCGCCAAAGCTTTCGGACACAACGACCTTGTGCTGCGGAATTTCAAGCGCGTCAATTTTGAGCGACTGGATAACACCCCGCTGCGCAGTCACGCGGCCATTTGCGGTATCGAGGATCACCGGATACCCATTTGCATCTACTTCGATGCCGGTTTCGCGCGCAGTGTCCGCGTTCATAGCCGTGGTGGTTGCGCCGCTATCAATCATGAACCGGACGGGTCTGCCATTGACGTCAACCTGAAGCCAGTAATGGCCGTCATCTTGACGCCGTATGGCGATTTCATCGCCGCTAACGCTTTGGCCAGCTGTGCCGGAAATATCCGCTTTTACGCGCTCCCAAATGGAGATAAATTCAAACCGGAAGCTGAATATTGCGAACAACGCGGCGAATATCGCTATCCAAGCAAATGCCGCTTTGGCCACATATCCCAATGGCAAACGCCGCGCAGCGAGCGAGCTAATCAACAAGACGATGCAAACAACGCCCCAGATCAGCGACGGACCATCTTCCATGACGTTCATCGTACGGCCTTGGAAAACAGATTGTAGAAATTGTCTGAAGTCTGTTTCGCAAGAGCGCCAGCATTCTCGCCACGCAATTGAGCAACGTAACGCGCAGTGTCAGCCACGAATGCAGGTTCGCCCGTCTTGCCGCGATGCGGAATTGGCGCCAGAAACGGCGCATCCGTTTCCACCAGCAATCGGTCGGCAGGCAACCATTTGGCGACATCCTGAAGATCATGGGCGTTCTTAAAAGTCACGATTCCAGACAGCGAGATGTAGAGACCCAAGTCTAACGCCGTTCGGGCAAATTCTGCGCTTGCGGTGAAGCAATGAATAACCCCGGTGAAAGCCCCTTTGGACATTTCATCGCGAAGGATATCAGTCGTTTCGGTCTCGGCATCACGGGTGTGGATAATGATCGGAAGCTGGGTTTCCCGTGACGCCGCAATATGTTCCCGAAATGAAAGGCCTTGCTGCGCGCGGTCACTGTGATCGTAGTAAAAATCCAGCCCAGTTTCGCCGATGGCGACGACGCGTGGGTGCGCCGCACGCTCGATAAGCTTATTAGCATCAATGCCGATATGCTTGTCGGCTTCATGCGGGTGAATGCCGACCGATGCCCACACGTCAGGCTCCTGTTCAGCAAGCCCAATGACCTCATCCCACTCACGTTCGCGGGTTGAAATGTTGAGCATTGCTGACACACCGCTGTCTCTTGCACGCGCAAGTATCTGGCCCTGCTGCTCGACTAAGCCTTTATAATTCAGGTGGCAGTGTGAATCGACGAACATCAGGCAGCAGTCCCCTCCTCCGCCGGTACTTCCAATCGAGGGAACAATCCCTGAGGCTGTGCAATCTGGAAATTGCTCTCGGCCAAAGGAGAATACCAGTGCGAACCGGCATTCTTGAAATTCCGTACGTCATCAGGAACACCCATTTGGTCCAACAATTTGGTTGCTGAGCCCGGAATGATGGGCAAAGCTGCAATTGCTAGTTGCGCGATACAGATAAACAGCGTGGCCAGTACGGTTTCCATACGCTCAGGATCTGTTTTCTTCAGCGCCCATGGTGCCTGCACATCGACATAGGCGTTGCACGC
>JBKBTH010000098.1:0-6722 GCA_046290915.1 Sphingorhabdus sp. | reverse complement strand
AACAGATTCGCAACAAAAGTTCAATGCTACTTTATATAGTGTCAATAGTGCGACTCAAATGGCGCTTAATTTTCGCACCCGATCGTCGTGCTCCGCAAACATCTCATTGCTAATCGGTTTGATATCCGCCGAATTCATCCAGCACAGGTCCATATGGCCCAAAACGCGGTCGTCATGGCTTCGGATGGTCACGGGTAAGATGGGTTGATGATCGAGTTCGTCGACCAAGACGGGATTGGACGGAACACCCGTTCCCCATTTTTCGCCCCATTGGCGTAACGCAATCATCGTGGGCAGCAGATCCAACCCTTTTTCGGTCAGGCGATATTCCACCTTGCGGCGGTCATCGGGGCAGGGTGTGCGGTGCAATATGCCGCTTTCACTCAAACGGCTTAAGCGGTTGGCCAATATATTGCGCGCTATGCTTATTTCCGAGAGAAAATCCTCAAAATGACGGATACCATTGAATGCCGCACGCAGGATCATGAACGACCATCGTTCGCCCATTGCTTCAAGCGCTGTCGGCAATCCACATTCGGTGATGTCCTGTAGTGACTCGCGCAATTCGCCCATATATCTATCCTCTAACGCTCAGCGTGAGCCGACCTGAATAATTTTGCAACCCCATTTAAGTTTTAAGTTGCAACTAGAAACCTAATCTAATAAGTAGCGATTCGCAACTGGTTTTCCAGAGGCGCAAAGCGAGGGTCAGGGAAAAAAGCACCGGCCTGCGTTCTGCAAGTTTAGCAAAGCTAAAAGGATAATATTATGACCCTCTCCCAAGTTTCCGCCCGTTTGGGCGCACTCGCCGCCGCGTCTGTTATCAGCGCCACGCTGCTTCTCGGTGTTTCGACACAAGCGCAAGCTGCAAGCAGCGGCCCGTACTACAAGATCGAATTGGCTCAGCCTGCTGCATCGAAACAAGAATTGCTGCGTAGCGTATTTGTAAAGTGCGAAGGCACTGCATGCCGCGCGCCAATGGCTTCGACCGCCCCAAAGAATATGTGCATCAGCGTTGCCCGTAAATTGGGTTCAGTGTCTGCATTCACCGCCGGTGAGCGCGTTTTTACCGCTGACGAAGTTGCAGCCTGCAACGCCGGCGCTCAATAATTTACTTAATTAGCACATTCGGTTCTTCTCTCCTTCATCCCCCCGCGACAATTTTATTGACGCATAGAACCGAAACAACTGCACCGGAACATAGGTATACGCGAAATCCGCGAACGCCATGCTCCGGTGCATTTTTTTTTAGAACTCGAAATGCCCCATGCCTCACGTGCCTGCCCCAGTGCACAAATCGTTGCTAAATCGGCTATGTTCGCAAGTTTCCTGTTGCAACGCAGCGTAAAAGCCACATCTTGCAGACTATGATGCGTCAATATGAACTGGTCGAACGGGTGCGGGCCTATATTCCCGATGTCGATGAAGATCGGCTCAACCGTGCCTATGTATTCACGGTTCAGATGCATGGCGCGCAGAAACGGGCATCAGGTGACCCTTATTTCAGCCATCCGGTCGAAGTCGCAGGGCTTATGACGGACCTCAAAATGGATGAGGACACCATCATCACTGCGCTGCTTCACGATACCGTGGAGGATACGCTCACTTCAATCGAGGATGTTGAAAGCCGTTTTGGGCCGGAAGTGGCGCGTTTGGTGGACGGCGTGACCAAATTGTCGAAAATTGAAGCGCAAACCGAAAATGAGCGCGCTGCCGAAAATTTGCGTAAGTTCCTGCTCGCTATTTCGGACGATATCCGCGTTCTTCTGGTCAAGCTTGCTGACCGCTTGCACAATATGCGGACGCTGCATTTCATTAAAAGTCCTGAAAAGCGCCGTCGTATCGCCAAGGAGACGATGGATATCTACGCGCCGTTGGCTGAGCGGATTGGCATGTACGAATATATGCGCGAGATGCAGTTGCTCGCGTTTGAACAGCTTGAACCTGAAGCGTATCAGACGATTACCGGGCGTTTGAAGCAGATTCGCGAAAAAGCCGACGTCGAAATCGACCAGATTAACCAGACCATTGCCTGGGAAATGGAACAGGCCGGGCTGAAAATCAAAATCTCCGGTCGCGAAAAGCATCCTTATTCCATCTGGAAAAAGATGCAGGAGCGCCACGTTGCGTTTGAGCAACTGACGGATATAAATGCATTTCGCGTGATTACCGAGACAACGGAAGACTGTTACCGGGCGCTTGGCGTGCTGCATCGGCGTTGGCAGATGGTGCCCGGGCGGTTCAAGGATTTCGTTTCTACGCCAAAGCGTAACGGATATAAATCGATCCACACCACGATCATGTTTGCCAAAAATATGCGGGTGGAGGTTCAAATCCGCAGTGCAGAAATGCACCGGAGTTCAGAACAAGGTTATGCAGCGCATTGGGCTTATAAACAGGCGGACAAGCCAGATGGGCAGGCCGCGTGGTTGCGCGATCTCATCGAAATTCTGGAGACCAGCCAAGACGCCGAGGACATCCTCGAAAACACGCGCATGGCGATGTATCAGGACCGGATATTTGCATTCACCCCAAAGGGCGCGCTGCATCAGTTGCCGAAGGGATCAACCGTCGTTGATTTTGCTTATGCCGTGCACACGGATCTTGGGGACAAGACCGTTGGCGCGAAAGTGAACGGGCGTCATGTCCCGCTGCGCGCACAATTGAACAATGGCGACATGGTCGAAATCCTGAAGTCCAAGGCGCAAGAACCGCAGCAGGCTTGGCTCAATTTTGTGACAACGGGTAAGGCACGCGCGGCAATCCGGCGGCATGTGCGGCACCGCGAACGCGATGAGCTAGTTGCTATTGGCCGTAAACTTTACGAAGAAATCGCCGCGCGCATGCCCGGTAAGATTGGCAAAAAGGCCATAACGGCGGCCGTAAACCGGCTGAAGCTTGAGGATGAAGAGGAGCTGATGCATCGCATCGGCCTTGGCAAGATCAACGACCGCGCGCTGATGGAGGCGCTGGTGCCTGGCTTTAATGCCGATGGCATAACATTTGATTTTCCGAGTCAAGAGCGCGCAATCTCGATACGTGGACTGACACCTGGAGTGGGATACCATTTGGGTGAATGCTGCCACCCCATTCCCGGCGACCGGATTGTCGGGCTTCGGTTACCAAGCCAGCCCGTCGAGGTGCACACTATTGAATGTGATCGCCTCGCTAATGGTGCAGACGCCGACTGGGTCGACCTCAGTTGGGGGCAGGGAAGTGAAGGCGCTTCCGCGCGTTTGCGCACGATCATTCACAATCGTCCCGGGACCCTAGGCGAAATCGCTGGGATTTTCGGCTACCACAAAGCGAACATCATCAATCTGCGCATGACTGCGCGCGATGTCGAATTTCATACCTTTGAAATTGATTTGGAAGTGCATGATTTACAGCACCTTATGCGCATCATTTCGGCGCTTCGTGCGTCAGAGGCGGTAGCGACCGCAGACCGGGTTTACGACTAAGCCCAGTCGCCGATTTCGTCCCCGGGTTCCGCATAGACAAATCGTCTGGCCAGCTCGAAACTGTGGCCGGCGCGCATGAAGGCGTTAAGCTGCTTGGTGCGTTTTTCCGGGGCTGCCGCTTCCTGTGCAAATGGGCCAATCCGTTTACGCCGCGCAAAGTTTTCGGCGGCGCTTAATGTGCTTTCCTCCATATGCGCTCTGGCGGGAATAGCATCTGCTTGGCCGATACCGCTCGCACGCAAATCCTCGGCTAGTCGCCGTTCCCCATAGCCTCGGCGCACAAATGACCGGCTTCGTGCTTCGGCAAACTGGGCATCGTTGATATAGCCGAGAGCCGCAAATTGCTCGACCAGCATTAATATGTCGGCGCTGCGTTCGTCATCCCACCCGCGTTCGCGAATTTTGCGGTTCAAATAGGTCCCTAATTTTGCCTGTGTGGTCGCATATTTGCCGACATAGTGCAGTGCTAACTGCCGCAGCCGCTCGTCATTTAACGGCGGAGCGGGTTTTTTGGCGGCACGTGGGTTACTCACGCCCTATTCTTGCCACAGTCGGGTCGAAATTTGAACTGGTATCGACGCGTAATAGTGTAGGATAACAATAAAATCTTGGGTCATCGCCCTACTTGCTATGGGAAAATTTATGAGCGAACTCGCATCCACGCCAACGCAGGACAGTTTGCCACGCCGTTTTTCCGACTTCGCGACCTTAGGCGAAGCGCTGGATTATGCAGCGCAGGGACGTCGCGGTCTTAATTTCCATGACATGCGTGGCAAATTGGCGCGCCCTTATCCCTACACCGAAATGCGCGAAGACGCACTGAACATGGCATATCGTTTGATTAGCCATGGTGTCCGCAAAGATGATCGCATTGCCTTGGTCGCAGAGACTGGTCCGGATTTTGCGGCACTGTTCTTCGGCTGTGTATTTGCAGGTGCATGGCCAGTGCCTTTGCCATTGCCAACGTCCTTTGGTGGCAAAGAAAGCTATGTGGACCAACTATCTGTTCAGTTGAAAAGCTGTGATCCTAAAATTCTGTTCTTTCCGGCCGAACTCGCCGAAATGGCCAATGATGCGGCGAGAGCGTGCAATGTCGAGGGCATTGATTGGGAAAGCTTCAGCGACCGCATCGCGTTAAAGTCGGAATTGCCTTCTGCGCAGACCGACGAAATCTGCTATTTGCAATATTCAAGCGGTTCGACCCGTTTCCCACATGGCGTGGCTGTCACGCACAAGGCGCTGTTGAACAACCTGTCAGCGCATTCGCATGGCATGGAAGTAACGGAGAATGATCGCTGCGTGTCGTGGCTGCCCTGGTATCATGACATGGGCCTTGTTGGTTGTTTCCTGTCGCCAGTCGCGAACCAAGTTTCGACCGATTATATGAAAACCGAAGACTTCGCGCGTCGGCCATTGGCGTGGCTTGATGTGATTAGCGCCGCAGATGGCACGGTCATCAGCTACTCGCCGACATTTGGCTATGATATTTGCGCACGGCGGGTTTCCAGCCAAACGCATGTGAATGATCGCTTTGACCTCGCAAAATGGCGTCTTGCTGGCAATGGCGCAGACATGATCCGGCCTGACGTTATGCAGGCTTTTGTCGATGCCTTTGGTGATGCTGGGTTTAAGGCGTCTTCATTCCTGCCGAGTTATGGCTTGGCGGAAACGACGTTGGCTGTGTCAATCATGCCACCCGGTGAAGGCATTCAGGTTGAGCTTGTCGAAGAGACTGAGTTGACTGGCCATCCCGGCGCACCCGACCGCCCGATACGTTATCGCGCGATCGTCAATTGCGGCCGCGCTGTAAAAGACATGACCATTGAAATCCGGGACGAAAGCCGCGAGCCACTTGCGGATAAGATCATCGGCAAAGTGTGGTGCACCGGGCCATCGTTGATGAAGGAATATTTCCGCGACAAGGAATCAACAGACGCTTGTTTGGTCGATGGTTGGCTTGATACGGGCGACATGGGTTATCTGTCAAATGGCTACATCTATATTGTCGGCCGCGCCAAAGACATGATTATCATCAATGGTAAAAACCATTGGCCGCAGGACATTGAATGGGCAGTGGAGCAATTGCCTGGATTTAAGGCCGGCGACATTGCTGCTTTCTCAGTAACGACCCCGGGCGGCGAAGAAACCCCTGCTGTGCTCGTTCAGTGCCGGACGACCGATGAAAGCGAGCGAGCCAAGCTGCGTGAACAGATCCGCGATAAGGTTCGGTCGGTAACAGGCATGAATTGCGTGGTCGAATTGGTACCGCCGCGTACATTGCCGCGCACCAGCTCAGGTAAAATGAGTCGGGCGAAGGCGCGCAACTTGTATTTGTCTGGTGAGATTCAGCCCTACGCAATCGCTGCCTAATCGTATCTGAATGTTGGAAACGATTGCGGCGTAACTTTACGCGGAGTGCTTTACGTAACTTCTCGTAAACTTCGCTTTTCTGCCATCTTTTTAGTCTCCGTCCTTACCTTTAAGTAATGATATCGCCCTACATGGGCTGAGTGATTAAAAAAGACGCTTCCTTCGAACTGCCCAGCGAGCTCTCTTTCAAGGCGCTACTTGGTCTAGCCGACCCTGTTGGGCTAGACGGCGACGTCATGCGCAACATACAGGCGCGCTCGATTCAGCAACGCACAACGCTTCGCGTCGCACTGAATCTTTTCTTCGCGATTATGGCGTTGGTTTTATATCGTGGAATTGCGCCAGCATGGGCTCTGGCTTCATGGGGTTTGCTCTTTTGCGTTTTTCATCTTTGCTCCTTTTATAAGTTTGGAGCCAAATGGGCTTGGGACAGGCCGCAGTACAATCGCGAGGACGTAAAGCGGCTCAACATGCATTCGGGCATAACAGCCACAATGTGGGGATCGGCATTTGTCCTTTTGGGTGCAAGCGGTACCGTCATGGAAATGCTTGGACTGTGGTCCATCGTGCTTGGCATGATGGTGTATTCATCCTTGCTTTTGCCAACAGCCCCCATGGCGGCAACAATATTCATCGGTGTAACCAGCTTTTGCGCCAGCTTGGGCTTTGTCTATCATGGCGGCTATTATTTAGCGGTGGCGTCTTGCGGCATTGGCGCGCTCCTCATCTTTGCATGCCTACGGTCTGCGCGTGCGCAAATTTTGTTCGAAGTTGCAAACAGCATTGTTCAAGAAAAGTCAGAGACCGTTAGTTTGCTCCTGCGCGAGTTTGAAGACAGCGGCGCGGACTGGCTGTGGCAGACGGATGTTTCGCGCTGTGCAACGCACGTAT
>JBKBTH010000097.1:0-6728 GCA_046290915.1 Sphingorhabdus sp. | reverse complement strand
ATGCTTGAGGCCAAGAATTGGGATCCCAAGCTCACCATCTCGATCAATATTTCTCCGGTCCAATTGAAAGATCCCTGGCTCGCGCAGAAAATTGTAAAGCTGCTGGTTGAAACCGGGTTCCCGGCGAGCCGCTTGGAAGTCGAAATTACCGAAAGCTCGCTCTTTAAAAATCTAAGTTTGGCGCAATCGATCGTTGGTAGCCTTAAGAACCAAGGCATTCGCATTGCGCTCGATGATTTTGGCACCGGCTACAGTTCGCTTGCCCATCTTCGCGCTCTCCCCTTTGACCGAATTAAAATTGACCGTAGCTTTGTATCGTCAATGTTGGAAAATGCGGAAAGTGCTGCAATTGTGAATGCAATCGCTGGACTTGGTGCAAGTTTGAACGTTCCGATTACAGCCGAAGGCATTGAGGACGAAAACATCATCGAAAAACTGCGTGAATTGGGCTGCAGCAAGGGGCAAGGATGGTTATTCGGTCAGCCGCTGAACATCGACCAAGTCCGCGTACTTCTGTTGCAAAAGAACCTTTTGCCCCATTCGCATCGGTTATCGCCATCGACCGCGTCCGAACAAGACGACTTTCAAGCACGCAAAGTATCCTAGGCACGGTTCAGTATATTCGGCATCAACGGTAGACTTGATGCCCGGCTGCCCCTAAATCGCCGCCATGGCGACAGGCGAATTTCACAAGATGCATGGTTTGGGCAATGACTTTGTCATTGTCGATGCACGCGTCCAGTCCATCGAAATGTCCCCTGCCCGCGCGCAGATGATTGCGGATCGCAAATTCGGGATCGGCTGTGATCAACTCATCCTGCTGCTGCCCTCGCACGTTGCCGATGTGCGCATACGGATATTCAACCCAGACGGCAGCGAAGTTGAGGCATGCGGAAATGCGTCGCGTTGCGTGGTGGCGCTTTTAAACCAAGACCTCCAGATCGAGACTTTGGGCGGCATCATCTCGGGCAAATTATCGGGTAATCAAGTCGAAGTGGCGATGGGTGAAGCGTCGTTCGGATGGCAGGACATACCGCTCGCATTCGCCATGGATACCGACTGCATGCCGGTCGCGTGGGAAAACCTTGCCGCACCCATGGCCATCAACATGGGCAATCCGCATGTCGTGTTTTTTGTCGATGAGATTGACGCCATAGACTTGAGCCAGCTTGGCCCGATAATTGAAAACGATGCTGTCTTCCCCGAGCGCGTGAACGTCAATGTCGCGTCAATTGTCGGAAATGAAATCCACCTCACAGTCTGGGAGCGTGGCGCCGGATTGACTGGCGCCTGCGGAACAGGTGCTTGCGCAACAGCCGTTGCAGCCATCCGCCAAGGCAAAGCTACAACACCCGTCACAGTCCATCAGTCAGGCGGCGCCTTGACCATCGACTGGAGCCCCGGACAACCCGTAGTCATGACCGGCAGCGCAACGTATGTTTTCAAAGGTCAGGCTGACTGGGATGAGTTTGGATGAACGCACCGGTTAAAAAGCCCGAAGTTATCAGCATGGGTTGCCGCCTGAACTTGGCGGAGAGTAACGCGCTGGCTGAACAGCTTGCGGGCCGCGATGACGTCGTCATTATTAACAGCTGCGCAGTAACGAACGAGTCTGTGCGCCAAACACGGCAGGCTATTCGACAGGTGCATCGGCGGCGTCCCGATGCTTCTGTGTGGGTCACGGGCTGTGCTGCGCAAGTTGAACCTGAAACATTCCGGAATATGCCAGAGGTCGCGGGCGTCTTTGGCAATCATGAAAAGCAAAACGCTACCTTGCTACGTGAACTGATTGATCGTTCCGACAGGCCAGTCATTGTCTCCGACATCATGACCATCGCGCAAACGGCGCCGCATCTGGTCACCGCCTATTCCGGCAAAACCCGTGCCTTTGTCGAAGTACAAAATGGCTGCGACCACCGCTGCACATTTTGCATCATACCTTATGGCCGCGGTAATAGCCGCTCAGTGCCCGCTGGCAGCGTCATCGAGCATATACAGAAGCTCGTCGACACAGGCTTCAAAGAGGTCGTGCTAACGGGCGTAGACGTAACCAGCTATGGTCCTGATCTTCCCGGAAGCCCTAATCTGGGATCGTTGGTCGAACGGATTTTGAAACTGGTTCCCGATCTTGCGCGCCTTAGGCTGTCGTCGATTGATGGTGTCGAAATCGATGATCGGCTGTTCGATTTGCTGACGGGAGAGGCACGCATAATGCCGCATGTGCATCTGTCGCTTCAGGCGGGCGACAATATGATCCTGAAGCGCATGAAACGACGCCACAACCGCGAACTCGCCATCAATCTGGTTGCGCGGCTCAAAGCCAAACGGCCCGAGATCGCTATTGGCGCGGACATTATTGCAGGCTTCCCAACTGAAGACGATGCGATGTTTGCCAACAGTATTGACCTTGTTGAACAATGCGGGATCGTTCATGGCCATATATTCCCATATTCACCCAAAAAAGGCACGCCTGCGGCGCGCATGCCGCAGTCGCCGCATCCAGTTATAAAGGCACGCGCAAAGGCATTGCGTGAAGCCGTTGCCGCAGAAAAATCGCGCTGGTTGGATTGCTTGGTCGGTTCACTCCAGAATGTTGCCGTCGAAAATGGTGGCAGGGGTGGCCACGCAGAGAATTTCGCGTATCTGCAGCTTGATAAAGTGATGTCCGAAGGCAGCATTGTCGCGGCGCGGGTGTTGCAGTCAACGGACGGAATATTGCAGGCAGAGGTTGTAGAATGAGCGAGAATGCTGGTTGGAAAGACCGACTGTTTGGCGGCTTAAAGAAAACATCAGGAAAGCTGACAGACAATATCGCGGGGCTTGTCACCAAAGCGAAGCTTGAGGCGCGCGATCTTGACGAGATTGAAGATGCGTTGATTGCGTCTGACCTTGGCCCAGCCATGGCAGCGCAAATCCGCGACAAGATTGCCGCCGGACGTTTCGACAAGGGTATTGATGCAGAAGGCATCCGGCAGATCGTAGAGGACGAAGTGGCAGCGGTTTTGGCGCCCGTCGCATCCCCACTCGAGATCGATGCATTCCCGCGCCCTCAGGTTATATTGGTCATTGGAGTAAATGGTTCCGGCAAGACCACGACGATCGCAAAACTTGCCAACCTGTTTCTTGAACAGGATTATGGCGTCATGCTGGCTGCAGGCGATACTTTCCGTGCAGCCGCTATTGGCCAGTTAAAGGTTTGGGCGGAACGCATTGGCGTGCCTATCGTGACTGGCCCCGAAGGCGGCGACGCTGCCGGTGTTGTCTTCGATGCAGTCAAAAAGGCGACGGCAGAAGGCATCGACATCCTCATTGTCGACACCGCTGGACGGCTTCAGAACAAACGTGAATTGATGGACGAGCTGGCAAAAATCCGCCGTGTGCTTGGGCGTCTAAATCCCGCAGCGCCGCACAATGTGGTGTTGGTTCTGGATGCAACGACAGGGCAAAATGCGCTTTCACAAATTGAAACCTTTAAAGAGGTTGCTGACGTGACTGGGCTTGTGATGACCAAATTGGATGGCAGCGCGCGTGGCGGGATACTGGTCGCGGCCGCGAAGCAGTTTGGCCTCCCCATTCACGCCATTGGTGTAGGCGAATCCATTGACGATCTGCGGCCATTCAACGCGCAAGATGTAGCGCGTGCCATCAGCGGAGGTTCGTTGTGAGCGACGCAGCTACGCCCAAAAGACCGTCAGGCACATTAAACTTCGTCCTCGATTTTGGACCATTGTTGTTGTTTTTTGTGGCATCAAAATTTGGCAGTTCGGACACCGACCCGAAACAAGGTGCGATTGTCGGCACCGCGGCTTTCATGGTCGCTATTCTGATCGCGGTCATTGTCTCCAAGGTGAAACTGGGCAAAATTTCGCCGATGCTCAAGCTCACGGCGGCTTTAGGCGTGTTTTTCGGCGCGCTAACGGTCTGGTTTCATGACGAGCGCTTCATCCAGATCAAACCAACGATCATTTACGCCTTTTTTGCAATTCTGCTGCTTGGCGGCTGGTTGCGCGGCAAAGCGATGCTCAAATATGTTTTGGAACATGCCTATCAAGGGCTGGACGAAGCCGGCTGGTTAAAACTGTCACTAAGCTGGGGAGTGTTTTTCCTGGCGCTTGCCGGATTAAACGAGATCTTTCGGCGGCCCGAGTGGTTCTCGTTTGATACTTGGCTATCTATCAAGGTCTGGGGCGTAACAGCATGCACATTCCTGTTTGCGCTAGCCAATATCCCGATGTTGATGCGGCATGGACTGAAGTTGGGCGATGACACAGAGACACCGCCCAACCCGTAAAATCAGTTCTGGTCAGCGCGCGAGACACCTTGTCGATCAAGATTTTCTGCGACGAATTCCCAGTTGATTGCCTTGGCAAGCAGTGCATCGACATAGTCAGGGCGAGCATTGCGATAATCGATATAATAGGCATGTTCCCAAACATCGATTGTGAGCAATGGCTTCATGTCATGCACCAACGGGGTGTCGGCGTCGTGTAATGACGTGATCTTGAGCTTGTCACCATCAACGATGAGCCAGGCCCAGCCGCTGGCGAAATGTCCGACCGCTTCCTCTTTGAACTTTGCCAGCATGTTTTCAAGGCTGCCAAAGCTTTCGTCAATCATAGTCTTTAACTGTCCGCTTGGCGTCTGATTTTCGGGCGTCAGGCACTGCCAATAAAAGCTGTGGTTCCATATCTGCGCGGCATTGTTGAACAACGCCTTGTTCCCCTTGGCATAAGAAGCCGTGATGACCTCGCTTAATGACGCACCCGAAAAAGTGGCATCGTCGGCGGTTAGGCCATTTGTTTTATCGACATAGGCCTTGTGATGCTTGCCATGGTGAAAGTCGAAAGTTTCAGCAGAAATGAGATCGCCGAAGGAGGATTTGTCGTAAGGAAGTTCTGGGAGAATGAATGGCATGTCTAATCTTTCCTATTCAGATGGTTGCAAAGCAAACGAACGGACGCATCACCCGTTCCGTTGGTCACACTGCAATACGCAGAAAATATGTGACAAGCCCGCCCCACACAGATAGGCAGCAACGCATCAGGGGCAATACCACCTGAATGCCTACAGGAGGAAAAAATGGCGAAATTTTTTGGAAATCTACATCTGGTGCTGGTCGCCGGTCTCGTGCTGTCATTGGCCGTTATGTTCGGTCTGCACGGCGACGAAGTGACGGCGCAGTCGATCACCCGTTGGCTACACACATTCTTCGGGATCGTTTGGATCGGGCTGTTGTATTATTTCAACTTCGTTCAAATACCGACCATGCCAAAAATTCCAGCTGAGCTTAAGCCAGCAGTGTCGAAGCATATCGCACCATCTGCACTATTCTTCTTCCGTTGGGGCGCCGCGCTAACAGTGCTGTTGGGATTGATTGTCGCTGTTCAGGCTGGGTACGCCCATCAGGCATTCACGCTGCAGGATCCTTACAAGCTGATCGGTGTTGGCATGTGGCTTGCTGTCATCATGGCTTTCAACGTGTGGTTCATCATCTGGCCTAACCAGAAGAAGGCATTGGGCATTGTTGAAGCCGATGACGCGGCCAAGGCAAAGGCAGCAACGACAGCGATGATGACATCGCGTTTGAATACGTTGTTGTCGATCCCGATGCTCTACACGATGGTCAGCTTTAACGGCGGCTGAGTGTTGCGAATTTCAAGTTTACAAAAGGGGCGGCTTAGGCTGCCCCTTTTTTATCCCAACAGGTCATGCTTTTTAAGCGTATGGCGCAGCTGGTCGTAGCTCAGGTTGAGCGCTTTAGCCGTCTGCCGCTGATTATACCGGCACTTCGCTAGTGCCTGTTCCAACACAGCCTTTTCATATTTTTCGGTCGCTTCTCTAAAATCGGTAACGTCGACTGCCTGACTTAAATCGGTGGAGAAACGTTGCTCGGGAATGGCAGCCTGATTGTCAGACTGCGCTTGCGCAGGTGCAGAAGCTGCCACTCCACCACGCCATGGGCTATCAAACGGGTCAAACTGGATATAGTCGACGGGTTGCGCGGGGTCGGCCCAGCGATACACCGCACGTTCGACCACATTGCGCAGCTCGCGGACATTGCCCGGCCACAGATGGTTTTCAAGCGCACGGGTCGCAACCTCGCCAAAGCCGGGCCACCCTGCCCAACCCAGCTCCGCCGCCATCCGGCGCCCATAATATTCAGACAATACTTCAACATCGCCTTCGCGAACGCGGAGCGGCGGCAAAGTTATCACCTCAAAGCAAAGCCGGTCGAGCAAGTCTGCGCGGAAGCGCCCTTTATCCACCATGTTCGGCAAATGCTCATTAGTGGCTGCGACAATACGAACATCGACACGCATTGGCCGTGAAGAACCGATGCGCGTAACTTCGCCATATTCGACCGCGCGCAATAACCGCTCCTGCGCACCCATACTCAATGTACCAAGTTCGTCGAGAAACAACGTCCCGCCATCGGCTTCTTCGAACCGGCCCTCACGCGCACGTGTGGCGCCTGTGAAAGCACCAGCTTCATGTCCAAATAGTTCGGCCTCAATCAGTGTCTCGGGCAGTGCAGCGCAGTTGATCGTAACCAAAGGCCCGTCCCAGCGCGAACTGAGGCGGTGAAGGCGTTCCGCGATAAGCTCCTTCCCCGTCCCGCGTTCACCGACCACCAGCACGGGCCGATTGAGCGGAGCGGCGCGGCTTGCACGCTCTACCGCATCAAGAAAGGCGGACGATTGTCCAATGAATTGATGACTATCCCGCTC
>JBKBTH010000096.1:0-6829 GCA_046290915.1 Sphingorhabdus sp. | reverse complement strand
ACGGGGAGGGGGACCACGCCGCAGGCGTGGTGGAGGGGGCCCACCTTCGCCACAAGCGGCCACAATTCCTGCCAAGCATCCTTCCATATTCTTCAACACTTCATAAGCCGGAAGCCGCATTGTTCGAAAGCCACGCTCAGCCATGATGCGATCACGGATTTCATCCTTTTTTGGTTGATCACCGCAATTATGGGCTTCACCATCAACCTCGATTGCTAGACGCGCTTGTAGGCAAGCGAAATCCAGAGTGTATGGTTGTTGGGGCACTTGCTTGCGGAATTTGTGCCCTCCGGGCCGTTTTTGCAATTCAATCCACAGCAGCACTTCGGGCAAACTCATTTCTTTCCTTAGGGCGCGAGCGCGCTTCACCTGCTTGATCCGTTGAAAGAGGATAGGTGAGGCCCCTCCACCACGCTTCGCGCGGTCCCCCTCCCCGTTCCGGGGAGGATTTTGCTCAGCGTCCTCGATCACATCCGGAACACCCCGAAGCGGGGCGCCTCCTCGACTGGTGCGTTCAGCGCGGCCGCGAATGCCAGCCCCAGCACATCTCGCGTCTGGGCCGGGTCAATGATGCCATCATCCCACAGCCGCGCGGTCGCGTAATAGGGATTGCCTTCGTCTTCATATTTCTGGCGGATCGGGGCCTTGAAGGCTTCGGCTTCCTCTGGCGTCCATTTTTCGGCATCGCGGTGGACAGTTGCCAGCACGCTCGCCGCCTGCTCGCCGCCCATCACCGAAATCCGCGCGTTGGGCCAGGTGAACAGGAAGCGTGGCGAATAGGCGCGCCCGCACATGCCGTAATTGCCCGCGCCAAAGCTACCGCCGATGAGCACGGTGATCTTGGGCACACTCGCGGTGGCGACGGCGGTCACGAGCTTGGCGCCGTGCTTGGCGATGCCCTCGGCCTCATATTTGCCGCCGACCATGAAACCGCTGATGTTTTGGAGGAACAGCAAGGGAATGCCGCGTTGCTGCGCGAGCTGAATGAAATGCGCGCCCTTCACAGCGCTTTCGCTAAACAGCACGCCATTGTTGGCAAGGATCGCAACTGGCATTCCCCAGATATGCGCGAAGCCGCACACTAAAGTCGTGCCATAAAGCGCTTTGAACTCATGAAACTCGCTGCCGTCGACCAAACGCGCGATGACTTCGTGCACGTCATAGGGCGCGCGGACGTCGTCGGGGATGACGCCGTAAAGTTCTTCAGTGTCATATTTTGGAGGCCTAGGCTCCTTCATATTTAACCCGTTCGTGTCGAGCGTAGTCGAGACACCCATCCGTCGCGCATGACCTCCCGGTGTCTCGACTGGGCTCGACACGAACGGAGAAGGAAAGGTTGAAACGATGTCTCTGACGATGGTCAACGCATGTTCGTCATTCTCGGCAACATGATCGACCACGCCCGATTTGCGCCCGTGCAGGTCGCCGCCGCCCAGATCCTCAGCGCTGATTTCTTCGCCCGTAGCAGCCCTCACCAGGGGCGGGCCAGCGAGGAAAATCGTGCCCTGGTTACGCACGATGACGCTTTCGTCCGACATCGCGGGAACATATGCCCCGCCCGCGGTGCAGCTGCCCATGACGCAGGCGATTTGGGGGATGCCCTTGGCGCTCATATTCGCCTGATTGAAGAAGATACGCCCGAAATGGTCACGGTCGGGAAAGACCTCGTCCTGATGCGGCAGGTTCGCGCCGCCGCTGTCGACCAGATAGATGCACGGAAGGCGGTTGGCCTCGGCAATCTCCTGCGCGCGCAAATGCTTTTTGACGGTCATCGGATAGTAAGTTCCGCCCTTAACCGTCGCGTCGTTGCACACGATCATGCACTGGCGACCCGAGACACGGCCGATACCGGCGATAAGGCCAGCGCCGGGGATCTCGCCGTCGTAAAGGTCATTGGCCGCAAGCTGGCCTATCTCAAGGAACGGCGAACCCGGATCAAGCAAGCGCTCAACGCGCTCGCGCGGAAGGAGTTTGCCACGCGACGTATGCCGTTCGCGCGACTTTTCATTGCCGCCCAACGCTGCCTCGGCAACCTTTGCCCAAAGTTCATCGCGCAGCGCTTCATTCTTCGCTGCGTTGGCGCGAAACTGTTCGCTGTCATTATTGACGCTAGATGTCAGAACAGGCCCGCTCATTTCAATACTCCGATACTTGGGGTGTAATGCACTTGCGCGCCCGGCCCCAAGGGTAAATCAAGCGCCACCCAAGCAATCGTCATGGTGATCCCCGCCACCATGAAGCACAGCGCATAAGGCAGCATCAAAGCCAACAGCGACCCCACACCAAAATCCTTATCCCACCGCCGCGCAAAGGCGAGGATCAAAGGAAAGTAGCTCATCAACGGAGTCATGATATTGGTGTAGCTATCCCCCATACGATATGCGGCGGTGGTCATTTCGGGGCTGATACCCAACAGCATGAACATCGGCACGACTACAGGTGCAAGCGCGCTCCACTTGGCGCTGGCCGAACCAATAAACAGATCGAGTATCGATGACAGCAACAACACGCTGACCAACAGGAATGGTGCACTTAAACCCATTTCGCGTAGCACAAAGGCACCGTCAATTGCGATAATTGGCCCCAAACGCGACCAGTTGAACATCGCGACAAAATGCGCCGCGAAAAAGACAAAGACGATATAAGGCGCCATCGAACGAATGCCGTCCTGCATCATGCCAAGTGCGTCGCTGCTACTTTTGACTGTGCCAGCACCAATCCCGAATGCCATTCCGGTACCCACAAACAGGAAGAAGAAGCCAGCAACCAATGCAGAATAAAAGGGCTGCATTTGCGCGGTGCCCTCTTTGGTTTCGTCCAATAACGGCGAATATCCGGGCAGCAGGGTCAACGCCGCGAACAGGCCGACGATAACCAGCGCGGCCAGTCCTGCGTTACGCAGTCCTTTTCGTTCCGACGCGGTAATTTCCGACTTGGCGAGTTCGGCCTGAATTTCGGCATCCGGTTCCTTGCCCCAAGCTCCAAGCCTTGGCTCAATGATGCGGTCGGTCACAAACCAGATGATCGGCGTGAACAGGAACACGATGGACAATATGAACCACCAGTTCCCGACTGGGTTCATCGTCCAGCCCGGCTCGACAATGCGTGCAGCCTCTTGCGTGAAGCTGAATAGCAACACGTCGATCTGTCCGGGGGTAATGTTGCCCGCATAGCCGCCTGAAACGGCGGCAAATGCTGCGGCTAGGCCAACCAGCGGATGACGGCCAACAGCCGCGTATAATATGGCCGCAAGCGGGATAAAAACGACATAAGCGGCATCAGACGCATGATGTGACACCATGCCGATAACGGCGACCAGCGGCGTCATCAGCACACGTGGCGCATTACGCAGCGAACCGCGAATAAGCGCCGAGAACAGTCCCGATTTCTCGGCTACCGATGCGCCCAACACAATGGTCAACACCAGCCCCAATGGCGCAAAGCTGGCCATCGTCTTGGGCATTTCGGTCAAAAGCCGCGCGATATTTTCTTCATTGAACAGGCTGGTCGCGCGATAGGTCAGCACACCGTCCTTCAACTCGCCCCATTGCGGCGCTTCGGTCCCCGAATAGGGCAAAGATGCGGTCCAACCCAAATATGCGCCAAGGGCTGACAATCCCATAAGAAACAGAATCAGCCAGACAAAGATCATAATGGGGTCAGGCAATTTGTTGCCCAACCTTTCAAATGTCGCGAGGAAGCCGCGCTGCGGCGCTACGGGGGTGCTGCTCATCAATCGACTATAGCGCGGCCCGCGCGCTTTGGAATACGCAACTTAATTACGCGAAACGGTTCTGTAATTCCAGCAGCTTCATCGCCGCGATGGCGGCCTCCCCGCCCTTATCCTTTTGTTTCGGATCAGCACGGACAATGGCTTGCTCCTCGTTTTCGACAGTCAAAATGCCGTTACCGATTGCGATGCCGTCCATGGTCAACGCCATGATGCCGCGGGCGCTTTCACCAGCCACGATTTCAAAATGGTAGGTTTCACCGCGAATAACCACGCCAATGGCAACGAAGCCGTCATACATTTGCGTTTCGGCGGCCATAGCAATCGTGCCAGGAATCTCCAGCGCACCGGGAACGGTGATAACCTCAACCTCATGCCCTTTGGCTTTCAACGCGGCTTTTGCGCCGGCAACGAGCATATCGTTCAAATGGTCGTAGAACCGCGCTTCAACTATTAAAAACTTTGCCATCATTCGCCTCCGGTGCCGGGAATAGCTCGCTCGCCTACAATGGAAAGGCCATAGCCTTCAAGGCCAACGAGTGTGTGATGCGTATTGGTCAGCAATATCATGTCGTGTACGCCAAGCTCCGTAAGGATTTGCGCACCACCACCATAATCGCGCAGTTCCTCAACCTCGGGCGCACCAGCTTGCTTGCCTTCGGCGCGAAGCTGCATGAAGCGCGAGACCATGCCCTTCATCGGCTTGTTGATGACGACAATGACTCCTGCCCCTTCGGCTGCAATTGCTTCCATCGAACGTGACAGCAGGCCGGAGCGCTCGCTTTCCTCGCCAAACACGTCAACAAACATCGACATGGTGTGCATGCGCACGAGCGTTGGCTTTTCGGGATCAATGCGGCCTTTCACCAAAGCCATTGTCTCGTCGCCTGTGGCTTTGTTGTAAAAGGTCATGGCGACCCATTCACCGCCCCATTTGCTTTGAAACTTCATTTCCGCGCGCTTTTCGACCAGATGGTCATGCTTGCGACGGTAGGCGATGAGATCACGGATCGTGCCCATCTTCAAATTGTGCATGCGCGCGAATGCGACAAGGTCATCCATGCGTGCCATGGTGCCATCGTCCTTCATGATTTCGCAAATCACGCCTGACGGGTTCAGACCTGCAAGCCGGCTGATATCAACTGCAGCCTCGGTATGGCCAGCACGCACAAGGACGCCGCCATCGCGAGCGGTCAGCGGGAAGACATGTCCCGGGGAGACGATGTCGTCCGGCCCCATTGAGGCATCGACAGCGACTGAAATCGTGCGAGCGCGGTCGGCAGCGCTAATCCCAGTGGTAACGCCCTCACGGGCCTCAATGGAGACCGTGAAGGCGGTCTGCATGCTTTCCCGGTTTTCGCGCGCCATGGGCGTCAGCCCAAGCTGCTCGCAGCGCGCCTTTGTCATCGACAGACAGATGAGGCCCCGGCCATGCGTCGCCATGAAGTTGATTGCATCAGGCGTCGCCATTTGCGCTGGAATGATAAGGTCCCCCTCATTTTCGCGATCTTCGTCATCAACGAGGATGTACATGCGGCCGTTGCGCGCTTCCTCAATGATCTCCTCAATCGGAACGAGCGCGGGCGTGTCATCGTTCGAAAACAGATAGCTTTCTAACTTTCGCAGCGTTTCGGCGGTGGGGTTCCAGCCTGCATCATCCAGATCGCGCAGGGTATTGGCATGAAGACCCGCGGCGCGCGCAAGCCCCGAACGGGACAAGCCGCCTTCATTGACGAGATTGCGAAGCTTTTCAATTAACTGGGTGGACATGTGGCCTCCAACATTCGCAGAATAGCGAAACATGATTCGCTATTTTCACACTGCAATGTGATTGTCAAAGCATGAATCACATTAATGTGTTATGGAGAGAGAAATGGCGCAGACGATCTGGGTAGACAAAGCGAAGCTTTCGGAAACGAAGGTCCATGATGCCGACCCGCCCGCACTGGCGGATGGCGCGCTGCGGCTGAAAATCGAAAGCTTCTCTGTAACCGCCAACAACATTACTTATGCCGTCATTGGGGATATGTTTGGTTATTGGAACTTCTTTCCGGCTGACGACGCATGGGGCGTTGTGCCAATGTGGGGGCACGCGGTGGTTACCGATTCCAACCACGCCGAAATCGCTGTTGGCGAGCGTGTATATGGCTATCTGCCGATGGGTACACATCTCGACGTGCTTCCCGGAAAGGTCAGCGCAGGCGGCTTCACCGACATTGCCGCTCACCGGCAGCCGATGAGCCCAATCTACAACCAGTATAGCCGCATCAATGCTGACCCCGAGCACGATCCAGCCAAAGAGGCAGAGCGGATGCTATTCGGGCCATTGTTCAAAACCGGTTTTCTCATTGAAGCAATGTTCCGCCGCGAAGATTGGTTTGGTGCGCAAAATCTGGTCATGACCAGCGCATCGTCGAAAACATCCATGAGCCTTGCAAGCGTCGCCAAGGACTTGTCACCGCACATCAAAAGGATTGGCCTGACATCACAGGGCAATGTCGAATTTGTAGCCAACACGGGTCTCTATGACGAAGTCATTGCCTATGATGACGTTGGCAAGCTGCCCGCTATTGATTCAGTTGCGGTCGATTTTGCCGGCAACTCGACCTTGCTTCGCGACCTTCACGAAGCACTTGGGTCGCATCTGAAATATAGCTGCCTTGTCGGTGCAACGCATGTCGATGCACGCGGAGCGCATAGTCCAGGTGGCAATGGCGATGCGTTGCCAGGTCCCAAGCCAATCCTCTTCTTCGCACCCGACCACGCGGTCGCAACAATCCAAGAACTTGGACCAAAGGGTTTTGGCGAAGCCGTTGCGACGAGCTGGAAAAGCTTCCTCGGCGCAGTTGATGGCGTGGTGGAAATCGATGAACGCACTGGAATAGCTGCAGCCATTCCAGCGTTCACCGATACTCTTCAGGGCAAAGCCGATCCCGCGATCGGGATTATCATTCGTCCTTAAATACTCGGCCGTCCTTCATCACGAAATTCACCGCTTTCAAAACGGTGACGTCTGATGTGGGATCGCCTGCAACGGCAATAAGATCGGCTGCCTTGCCGGGTTCTAAGCTGCCGACCTCCTTCTCAACCCCTAACAAT
>JBKBTH010000095.1:0-6922 GCA_046290915.1 Sphingorhabdus sp. | reverse complement strand
TTGCCCGACGAATGGCGCAACAGCCTTCCCGACCAAGAGCCACAGCGTAGCCGCCATATCGGCGATTTTCTTGCTGGAATGACCGACCGCTATGCAACTGATCGGCACCGCGAAATCTGCGGACCAGTCGCGTGAACCAGAAGATCGTCATTGCTGGTGGCTCGGGCCTCGTGGGCAAACAGGCGGCGGATTTGCTGGCGCACGGTGGTTTTGAAGTTCACCTCGTGTCGCGCCGACCGTCCGCAAAGCTGATGCCCGAAATACAGGAGCATGTCGCGCCAACCGCTGACTGGGCTGCAATTGTGGCCAGCATACAGCCTGCCACTGCAATCTCCTGTTTGGGGACCACGATACGCAAAGCTGGATCGCAAGATGCATTCCGGGCGGTTGACCATGATCTGGTGCTTACCTTTGCAGAGGCGAGCCATGCTGCCGGAGCCCAACATTTTATCACCGTGTCGTCGGTAGGCGCGATACCTGCCAGTGGAAGCTTCTACCTAAGGACCAAAGCCGAAATGGAGCAGAGGCTTCGCAACATCGGCTTTGGTCGTCTGGATATCATGCGGCCCAGCTTGTTGACTGGCGGGGCGCGCAACGAGCAACGTCCGGGCGAGGCGATTGGGATATTGTTGGCGCCGATTATCGATTTGCTGATGTTCGGATCGATGCAGAAATTCGCATCCACGCCATCTGACAAAGTCGCGAAGGCTATCGCTACGTTGGTGCGCAGACATGAAGACGGCATATTTATCCACGAAAATGAATCGATAAACGCGCTCGCTGGTTGACTCTGCCATTCGGCACGGCCAATGCGGGCTTGTCGCTGACGAAGCGGGAGAGCTTCCCTTCAAGGGAACGCCGAAGGAGCAACCGCCCCGGAATCTCTCAGGCAAAAGGACCGCTTTGGCTTTTGCGACACTCTGGAAAGCGCTCGCCTTATGCGAGCCACCGAAGGGGTAAAGCTCTCAGGTATCCGTGACAGAGGGGGTGCAGGCTAGGCGCTAATCGGCGTCGGTCGCTGCAACTCTTTGAACGGACTGATCATGAGCGAAGAAGAAGAATTCGAACTCGAACCCATTGAAATTTTGGAACTGCCGCTCGACGCATGGCATCGCGAAAAAGGCGCACGCATGGTCGAGTTTGCCGGCTATCATATGCCGATCCAATATGAAGGCATCATGGCCGAACATATTTGGACGCGTGAAAGCGCCGGTCTGTTCGACGTCAGCCATATGGGGCAACTGATGCTTACCGGAGATGGCGCTGCCGAAGCTCTTGAGGCAATGGTGCCCGGTGACATATCCGCGCTGAAAGAAGGCAAGATGCGGTACTCACTCCTGCTGGATGAAGACGGCGGTGTGCTTGATGACATGATGATTACGGCTGCACCCATGGGGCTGTACGTGGTCGTCAACGGCGCGGTAAAATGGGATGACATGGGCCATCTGCGCGAGCATTTGCCCGATGAAATTACCATCAACCACATGGATGACCGCGCCTTGCTGGCGTTGCAGGGTCCAAAGGCAGTTGACGCGCTTTTACGCGTGGTGCCCGGTGTCGATGCACTCTATTTCATGGAAGCAGGTTCATTCTTCTGGGGACCAAAGACGGACCCTGAGCCATTGTGGATTAGCCGTTCGGGTTATACCGGCGAAGATGGGTTTGAAATTTCGGTTCCTGCGTCGCATGCAAAAGCGCTTGTAGACCAAATCTGCGCGCAACCCGAAGTAAAGCCCATTGGCCTTGGTGCGCGAGACTCATTGCGACTTGAGGCTGGCTTGCCGCTGTACGGCCATGACATGAATCCCGACGTTGACCCCATTGAAGCCAGCGCGGCATTCGCGGTGTCAAAGCGCCGTCGCGCAGAAGGCGGCTTTTTTGGGTCGGACCGCATCTTGAAAGCATTGAGCGACGGCCCCGCTCGCAAGCTGGTCGGGCTCTCGGTCGATGGGAAGATGCCCGTGCGCGAAGGCGCGCCTGTTTTTGCAGGCGATACGCAAGTTGGCGTCATCACGTCGGGCGGGTTTGCGCCAAGCGTCGGCGCCCCGATTGCCATGGGCTATATCGATGCAGGTCACAACGCCATTGGTAGCGCGCTTGAGGCGGAGGTGCGCGGCAAGCGTGTGTCCGTCACAGTTTCATCCTTACCCTTCGTTCCACATCATTATCATCGCAAAGGAGCCAACACATGACCCGTTATTTCACCGAAGATCATGAATGGATCGAAGTCGACGGCGACAGTGCCACGGTTGGCATCACCGAATATGCACAAGGCCAGTTGGGCGATATCGTATTCGCTGAAGTGCCCGCCACCGGCGCAACGCTGAAAAAAGGCGGCGATGCTGCGGTGGTCGAATCCGTGAAAGCGGCATCCGACGTGTACGCACCCGTCAGCGGCACCGTCATTGAAGGCAATGACGCGTTGGAAGGCGACCCCGCACTCGTGAACAACGACCCTGAAGGCGAAGGCTGGTTTTTTAAAATCACACTCAGCGACACAAGCGAACTCGACAGCCTGATGGATGCGACTGCGTACAAGGCATTTGTCGACGGACTTTAAGCTAATCAGTCCGCAACTTGCGGGCCATGGAGACTGAAATGCGTTATTTACCGCTCACCCCATCTGATCGTCAGGCCATGCTTGGTGTCATTGGGGCAAAATCGATTGATGATTTGTTTGCCGATGTTCCTGCAGCGGCGCAGTTGGACGGGCCAATCCATGGCTTACCAAACCATGCCAGCGAAATGGCAGTTGAGCGGCACTTCTCCAATCTCGCACGCAAGAACATGACGGCGTCGCATACGCCGTTCTTTCTGGGCGCAGGCGCATATAAGCATCATGTGCCCGCCAGTGTGGACCATATCATCCAGCGCGGCGAATTTCTGACGGCTTATACGCCGTACCAGCCCGAAATCGCGCAGGGCACGCTGCAGATGCTGTTCGAATTCCAGACGCAGGTTGCGCGGTTGTTCGGCTGTGATGTTGCCAATGCCTCAATGTACGATGGCTCGACCGCATGTTGGGAAGCCATCGGCATGGCTGGTCGTATCACAAAGCGGACGAAGGCTGTGCTTTCGTCCGGCCTGCACCCGCATTATGTCAGCGTTGCCAAGACGATGGCGCAATATACAGGCGATACGTTGGACATCGCATTGCCTGAGCTTTCGCCTGTCACCGATAGCGCACGGCTGCTGGATGCGATTGACGGCGAAACCAGCTGTGTCGTTGTACAATATCCCGATATTCTTGGCCGCATCGAAGACTTATCGGCCATTGCTGCCAAGGCGCATGAACATGGCGCGCTTCTAATTGCTGTTGTGACTGAACCTGTGGCGTTAGGTGCAATCAAGGCCCCGGGCGAAATGGGTGCGGACATTGTTGTGGGTGAGGGGCAGTCGCTTGGCGTCGGTCTTCAGTTCGGCGGACCTTATGTCGGGCTGTTCGCTTGCAAGGAAAAATTCGTTCGTCAGATGCCAGGGCGCTTGTGCGGCGAGACGGTTGATGCCGAAGGCAAGCGGGGTTTCGTGCTGACACTGTCCACACGCGAACAGCATATCCGCCGTGAAAAGGCGACATCAAATATCTGTACGAATTCAGGCCTTTGCGCATTGGCCTTCAGCGTTCATCTGACATTGCTAGGTGAAAAAGGGCTGCGCGGATTGGCGGACCTGAATCACGGCCTTGCGGTTCAAGCTGCTGACCGGCTTGCGAAAATCGCTGGCGTCGAAATCGTCAATGACAGCTTCTTCAACGAATTCACATTGAAGCTGCCGAAGGAAGCGCGGCCCGTCGTGCGGGCATTGGCAGACCGTCAAGTATTGGGCGGCGTCTCTTTGGGACGTTTGTATCCGGGTGCCGATACACTGGCGAATGGCCTGGTCGTCGCCGTAACCGAAGTCGCGACCATGGAGGATGTGGAAACATTTGCCGTCGCATTGCAGGAGGTATTGGCATGAGCACGATCAATCAAAGCGGATGGAAGCCCGAAATGGGCATCGCTGGCGAAACCGCACCTGCGACATATACCGGCAACAAGGCCCTGATGCTTGAAGAGGCGTTGATTTTCGAAATCGGCACCACGGGCACAACGGGCGTTGATCTTGCTGATGCGCCGAAGGTTGCCTCGCGCCTTGGCAATTTGGCCCGCCATCGTGACATTGGCCTTCCCGGACTGTCCGAACCAGAGACTGTGCGGCATTACACACGCCTTAGCCGTCAGAATTATGCCATCGATTTGGGCTTTTTCCCGCTGGGCAGCTGCACAATGAAGCATAACCCACGGCTCAATGAAAAAGTCGCGCGTATGGCTGGCTTTGCGGATGTCCACCCATTGCAGCCCGTCGAAACAGTTCAAGGCGCATTGGGCGTCATTCACGAGCTGGCGCACTGGTTGGTCACGCTGACGGGTATGAAAGCCGTAGCGATGTCACCCAAGGCTGGCGCGCATGGCGAATTGTGCGGCATCCTCGCCATCCGCGCTGCATTGACTGCGCGCGGTGATGCCCGCTCGGTTATCCTGTGCCCCGAAAGCGCGCATGGCACCAACCCTGCGACGGCTGCCTTTGCTGGTTATGCCGTTGAGAATATCCCGGCAACGTCGGAAGGCCGCGTCGATTTGGCAGCGCTAAAGGCCCGGCTTGGTCCGGATGTTGCGGGCGTGATGATCACCAATCCGAACACCTGCGGGCTGTTCGAACGTGACTTGCGCGAGATTTCGGACGCGGTTCATGCTGCCGGTGGCTATGTCTATTGCGACGGCGCAAACTTCAACGCCATCGTTGGCCGCGTGCGCCCCGGCGACTTGGGCGTTGATGCGATGCACATCAACCTGCACAAGACATTCTCGACCCCGCATGGTGGTGGCGGACCCGGCTCAGGCCCCGTTGTGCTATCCGAAGCGCTGGCGCCATATGCGCCGCTGCCTTTCGTTGACAAGGACGGTGACCATTATCGCCTTGTTGAAGAGGAAAATGCCGGCGAGCACCATGAATCCACATTTGGCCGTATGGTCGCCTTCCACGGCCAAATGGGCATGTTCACGCGCGCGCTGTCCTACATCATGTCGCATGGAGCCGATGGTTTGCGTCAGGTTGCCGAAGACGCGGTCCTGAACGCCAACTATATCTTGCGCAGTCTTGAAGATGTCCTTGAGGCGCCCTTTGCGCACAGCGGTCCATGCATGCATGAGGCGTTGTTCAGCGATCATGGCATGGCCGAGGGCTTTTCGACGCTCGACATTGCCAAGGGCCTGATTGATGAAGGTTATCACCCGATGACGGTGTACTTCCCGCTGGTTGTGCATGGCGCGATGTTGATCGAGCCAACAGAGACCGAGAGCAAGGCCACGCTTGATCAGTTTATCGGCGCAATGCGTTCGGTTGTTCAACGGGCAAAGACAGGGGATCCCATGCTGAAATCCGCGCCGCATCATGCGCCACGTCGTCGTCTCGATGAAACCCAAGCTGCGCGTAAGCCCGTGCTTGTATGGCGGGAACCAGAACAGGCAGTGGCCGCAGAGTGAGTACGCCGCAGCCTTTCGTGTTTGAGACTGGCTCTGAGGTAAAGCGGTACGCACCAGCGACTGTCCGCAATCGCGATGCGATAGCGGAAGCGCTAACCAAGCTGCTACCCGACCGGGGGCTGGTGCTGGAAATCTCGAGTGGAACGGGCGAACATGCGGTGCACTTTGCCAAATTGTTTCCCGCGCTGACGTGGCAGCCGACGGACCCTGATCCCATCGCTGTGGCGTCGATTGAAGCGTGGCGTGCCGACGAGAATGTAGCGAATGTCTTGCCCGCGATGTTGCTGGACGCTGCATCCGATTGGCCCGTTGCGCAAGCCAACGCGGTGTTGTGCATCAACATGGTGCATATCAGCCCATGGGCGGCGACCCTCGGACTGTTACGCAACGCGGCACGAACGCTTGTACCGTCGTCGCCGCTTTGCATCTATGGACCATTTCGGCAGCGCGATGTTGTCTTAGCGGATAGCAACGCTGCGTTTGATGCGTCGCTACGCCAGCAAAACCCCGAATGGGGTCTGCGCTATGTTGAGGACATGAGCAAAACAGCTAGCGAGGCCGGATTGCGGCTCGACGAGATTGTGGAAATGCCAGCGAACAATCTGTTGCTGGTATTCCGCGCTTAGCTGGTCAAATCAGTCCGCTCGATTTTGGCGATGGGCGAGCGTTGACGGATACGTGTTCCAGTAACGTCATTTTCATATTGCGCGGTGAGGGAATAACGCTCGATGGCGTATATGCCTGGCGTTGCGCCATCGCTAGCGGCCTTTAACGGCGCATAGATGCGGGTCTTGATGGCTTTCAAGACAACGTCAGTCCAGTCGGTGCCGCCTTCATTGCGCAAAATTTCTGGTTCATCGACTTTGCCATCGGCACCAATCCAGAAACCGATATCGACCCAGCGTTTTTCAACGACTTGGGTGCCAATCCGGTTGAGGTCGCTGCCTCCCGCCATTGCACGTGCGGCCTGTGCCTCGTTCATTTCAATGGGTTTGGAATGCAAGAGGACGGGGCGCTCTGTGCCACCCATGGCAGCATAGCGGGCAATCAGCTTGTCCGTGGTTTCGTTATTTCCGCCATTGCGGTCCATGCGCGACTTCAAGACTTCAGCAACAATCTTGAACTCTTCAGCGCCGCCGGTCGGCTCCTTCAAAAACAGATCAATCGCGTCTGTTGCGTCTTTACGGCGATAAGCTGTCTTTTCTGTTTCTGCACGTTGCACGCGCAGCGATAGATCGCGCAGCCGCGCCATAGCTGCGACCTGCGGTAGGCCAGCGGCAAGCGCACGCCGTTCGATTTCCAGATATTTGTCGCTGGCTTCTTCCAGATAGCCAAGTTTCAAACGCGAGTCCGCGACTTCTATTTCTGCTCCGAACACACGGAAGTCATTGGGCTTAAGC
>JBKBTH010000094.1:0-6940 GCA_046290915.1 Sphingorhabdus sp. | reverse complement strand
TTAGTGGAGGGCTGACTTCGCTTCAGGCCGGCGCAATCGCCACAGGCTTGCCGTTGGCGTTGGTTTTGCTGTGCATGTGCCTTGGTACGTTGAAGGGATTGTTGGCGTTGCATCGCAATCCAGACTGCGGCGGCGACATATAAACGGACATTTTACAGCTCGGCGGCATTCAGCAAAGTGATGCACGCGTGCAACGCAGCCGCCGGATAATCTGACTATCTCGAAAATGCATAGCACTATTACCAACGGTGTCGCATAGCCATTAGCTGAGGTAATATTAGCCATTGGCTATGCCTGCACGCTTGGGAGGGCTGCTGCATGAAACTGCCACAAGAATTCGATCTGCACGCGCTTGAAGTATTCGTCATGACCGTCGAACTTGGCGGCATGTCGCAATGCGCTGCTTATTTGCAGGTGACACAATCGGCGGTTTCACAGACCATTGCGAAGCTCGAGGCGGGCATCGGCGCGTCGTTGTTCGACCGAACGATGCGGCCATTGGGCCTGACGGCAAGCGGCAAGTCGCTATTCGCGCGCGGACAAAAGCTAATTGCCCATGCCAGACTGGCGTATGACGAAGTCCGCGAAGGCGCAAACTTGCCGATATCGAGCATTACGGTCGCGATGTCATTCAGCCTCGCCAATCAGCTGACAGCACCCATTTTGCATAGTCTCGGTTCGCGCGCGGACCGGTGGAATATCCGTTCTGGCATCTCCATGGAGCATCAGGGCGAGTTTCTCGCGCGCGACATTGATATGCTGGTCACCGGCAGCTTCAATCTTGAGCATCGCGATACCGTGGAACTGCACCCGGTGTTTGAGGAAAGCTTCATTCTTGTTTATCCTAGAGACTTTCGGGAACCACTTGATCTTGTGGGCTTGCCGTCGTCGTTGCCGTTCATCCGCTTTTCGCGGCTTACTGGAACAGGGCAACAGATCGAGCGCCAGATTGTACGGATGAAGCTAAAGCTACCGCAGATGGTTGAAGTGGAATCATCGCATCAGCAACTGGCATTGGTCGCGGCCGGACTTGGATGGACGATTACGACTCCAGTTTGTTTGGCAGCGGTTCCCGAACTGCTCTCCCAGTTGCGCGCCGAGCCGATGACGAGGGGGCGTTTCTCTCGGTCTATTCAAGTCGTCGCACGGATCGATGAATTGGGCGATATCCCAAGCCTGACAGCAGCTTTGTGCCAGCAGGTGCTGCAGGAAAAAACCTTCCCGCCGCTGATCGAAGAATATCCATGGATGGCGCAGCAATTGGCTTGGCCGTCTGCTTCGGTCGAAGGCGAAGAGTTAATGGCATGATGCGGCGCGTTGCAGCATTCATTCTGATTTTGCTGAGTGCCCCTATCAACGCCGGCGTGCCTAGTGTCCCCGGCGCCGATGCCCCCGAGCTTGCAGCCTTGGGCGCATATGGCGTCGGCTTTCGCTCTGTCACATTCACGCACCGGAACCAGCCCGATATCGAAAACGCAAGCTTGGACGCTAGCACTGTTCGCTTCATTGACCGCAGTGTGCAGGTGGATATTTGGTACCCCGCCACCGTTAGAAAGGGCGCTCAGCCGGTCCTCTATCGTGGAAGCCTATGGGCAGAGCCACCGCTTCCACCGGTCGCCTTCACGCAAAAGGGTATGGCGGTTGCAGGCGCGAAGGTCGCGGGTAGCCAGCACCCCTTGGTCATTATAAGCCATGGATATAGCAACAACCCGGCGGTCATGACGTGGTTGACCGAGAATCTTGCGTCAAAGGGCTATGTCGTCGCGGCGATCCATCATCGCGATCCAAACCCATATGTCGTATCATCGAGCACGCGCGCAGCACCGAATTTCAACCGGCCACATGACATTGTATTTGCCGCTGCGCAGTTGCGCGCCACTTTGGGGGATTTGATCGATCCGGATAACGTCGCGCTCATTGGCTATTCACAAGGTGGCTATGGCGTGCTGACCGCTGGCGGCGCAACGCTTGACCCGGTAGGTCCGAATATGAATTTGGTTGCGGGCGGGTGGCTCAAGAAATTCGCTCGCGGCACTGTGGATGCTGATGCTATCAAGCTTACAGGCGTCAAGGCTGTGGTGGCACTTGCGCCCGGTGGCGGGGCACCAAGCAGCGCATGGGGCCCAGAGGGTCTAGCTGCGCTGACGGCGCCGCTGCTCCTGATACAAGGGGATAGCGACCCAGTCGTCGACTATAAAACGGGTGCGTTGGCGGTGTTTGGTGGCGCAGTGCATGCCGACCGCTATTTGCTGACCTATCGGCAGGCAGGCCATGCAATTGCGCTCAACCCCGCGCCGCGTGAAATGCGCGGTTCGGTGTGGGATATGGACTGGTTCGAAGACCCGATCTGGCGGCAGGACCGGATCAATGCGATTAACCTGCATTTTATCACTGCGTTTTTGGCTGTGTATTTACGCAACGACGCCAGCGAAAGTTCTTATCTGAACGTGCAGGTAGAAAATTCGGATGATGGAGAATGGAATGCGCCCGCCGGGACGCCGTGGGGCGCTTTCAGCACGGGCGATGAGGGGGTGACGCTGTGGAAGGGGTTCCAGCGGCGGCACGCGCGCGGCATGACGCTAAGGCACTTACCTAAAGCGCCAAACTAAGCGCTGCGGTTTTCCAAAAATGGATTAGTGCTTCGCTATAGCTTAGCGGAACATACGCGTCGCAGATGTCATCATCCACGACATGTAAGCGGACATTGACGTGATCGATGATTGTTGCGGCGCTGCAACCAGCGGCAAAACTTGGGCTTTCCGCATCGAAAACGCCGCCTTCCATCAGGAGCGTGCGCCAGCCTTGGCCTGACAATCGGATGCGGACGATTCCGCCGCCAATAGCCGTCAACGCACCGTCATCCGCCAATATACCGGCTAGTGCCGACGCGTTGCCCTCGACCAACCAGACGGTGGGTTCATAGCGGATCAGGCGGAGTGAATCATCTCCGTTAGAACGACCCGTTGATGGCAGCGCAAAGCCGCATGCCGCCTTGAACCTTGTCGCAACAGACGCCGGATTGCTCCATATCTCCAGAACATGAAGCGGTGCGGCGGGTAGCAATGTGATTGTTACATCAGTCACGATAGCGCTCCCCGGCAGTGTCGTAGAAATGCGGTGCCACAACGCGCACCCGCGCCTTTTGACCACGCGTTGGCGAGGTTGCGATCAGCTCTTCGCCGTGGCGCGCAAAGCCGTCGGTCAATTGACCGAGCGCAATCGACCCGCCTTCAAGGATGCGGAATGCAGCGGCGCTGACATGGCCTTGAGGAGACGATCCTTCGTGTGTGACCAGCATTGCACCTTCGGGAATATTGTTCCCGTCAATGGCTTCAAGTCCAACCAATTGCCGCCGTCCGGTTTCAGACAAGGCAGGGCGTGACAGGCCGGAAGCGCCAACATAGCCGCCCGTCTTGTTGAGCATCTTGTCGAGCGCCAAATCGTGCGGCGTCATCCGCCCGTCGACTTCACCGCCGACGACCAGATGGCCCTTTTCAATACGCAGAAATTCCATGGCTTCAAGGCCGTATAATGCGCCATCTTGTTCCATGACCTCAGTCTCGCACGCTGCCCAAACGGCTCCTGCGTGGCTTGCTTCGACATAGATTTCGAAAGCACGTTCACCGCTGTAGCTGGCGGCCAGAACGATAACCGGGACGCCTGAAATGATAGCCGGAACAGTCGACATATGGCGCGGAGGCTCCTCGCCGATCAATGCATAAAGCACCGCTTTGGCCATTGGCCCGGCGACAGCAATCCCGGCATAATGCTCCTGCACATTGACGGCGGAGACGCGCAAATGGGGGCAGAGATATTGGCGGACATATGAGATATGCGTCGCCATCCTGTCCGCGCCACCGGTTGAACTGGTCAACAGATAACGGTTCTCGTCGATCCGCCAGACGGTACCGTCGTCGAACACAAAACCATCTTCGCGCAGCATGAAGGTGTATCGCCCGCGTCCAACGGCAAGTTTATTGACGGTGGTTGCGCAGATGACCTCAAGAAATGCGGCAGCGTCCGGGCCGCTCACTTCGAATTTGGCGAGCGTGGAAACATCGGTCATGCCGACGGTCGACCGCACGGCGTGTGCTTCACGCAGCGCCGCTTGCGCGAGTGTTTCGTTGCCCATCGGATAAGCGCGGGGACGGAACCAATAACCCAGCGGCTGCCAGATCGGGTTCTTGGCCGCGTGCACATCGTACAAAGCAAGGCGGCGCACATGCGCGCCAGCATCCTTTGCACCAGCGCCAGCGAGAAGGCCCATCGTAACTGGTGTGTAAGGCGGACGGAATGTGGTCAGCCCCGCCTCGGGAATGGCCACGCCTTGCTTCTCGGCCAAGCGGCCAAGTGCCGCCATATTGCTCAGCTTGCCCTGATCGGTTGCCATGCCAAGCGTGGTGTAGCGCTTGAGATGCTCGACCGAGCGATAGCCCTCGGCCCACGCCAGATCGACGTCCGACAGCGTCACATCATTCTGAAAATCGATGAAGCTTTTCTTTGGTTTGGAAACGGGGACGACATTGAACACGGGTTCGGGATTGGCTGCCTCGCCTATCGTGGTCACATTTTGGCGCGATGTAGCAGGAACGAAGGCTTGCGCATTGTCGTTCCAGTCGAGGGTGCCGCCTGCCTGCATATGCAGATGCACAACGGGCGTGAAGCCACCGGACACCGCGAGCAAATCAGCATCCCAGCTTTGCGCTTGGCCATCGACCAGCGCAGTCACGCTTTTGAGGCAATGGCGCGCGCCTTTGGTCGAAAACGGAACCGCATTGTTATGGACTGGAAACCCGCTGTCGGCTCCCGCCGGTGCTGGCCGTGCATCGAGGATGGCGACGACCTCAGCGCCAGCCGCTTGTAGCGCGTGCGCAGTTTTGTAAGCGTCATCATTGTTGGTCGCAATCACCACCCGTTTGCCGGGGACTACACCGAAACGCTGCACATAAGTCCGCACGGCTTGCGACAGCATTACGCCAGGGCGATCGTTGTGGGCAAAGGCCATCGGGCGTTCAATGCTGCCGGTCGCAAGTATCACTTGGCCTGCCCGTACATGCCACAGGCGCTGTGCAACGCCTTGCAATGGGATTTGACCAGGTTCTGCTATGCGCTGCGTTAGCGTGACCAGATCATGCTCCCAATATCCAGACGCGGTGGTGCGTGTGAGAATGCGTCCTCCAGCGGCGCGGATGCGTTCGGCGGTCGCCTGGATCCAAGCTTCATCGAGTTCCTGTGGATCGCGGATTATTGAGGCGCCTAGGATATTGTCCTGTTCAACGAGAATGACGCGTTTGCCTGCTTCGGCGGCTTCGAGAGCGGCGGAAAGTCCTGCTGGTCCGGCGCCGACCACGAGCACATCGCAAAAGGCCGCACGCTGGCTAAAATGGTCCGGATCTGTCTCGGTCGGCGCATTTCCGAGCCCGGCGGCTTTGCGGATGAAATGTTCGTAGAACATCCATCGTTTGGCGGAGCCGAAAAAGGTTTTGTAGTAGAAACCGGCAGACAGGACGGGAGCGGCCAAACCAAGGACAGCGCCGATATCGAACGATAGGTTCGGCCAACGGTTCTGGCTTTTGGCGACCAGTCCTTCGTATACGAACACATCAGTGGCGCGGGTATTGGGTTCGGTCCGTCCGCCTTCACCGATGGTGACAAGTGCATTGGGTTCCTCGACGCCGGCGGTCATGATGCCGCGCGGACGGTGATATTTGAAACTGCGGCCGACCAGACCAATGCCATTGCGTAAGAGCGCAGCGGCGAGTGTGTCGCCTTTTTGAGCTTGATATGTCTTACCGTCGAAACTGAAATTGATCACGGAAGCGCCTCCGGCCCAACTGCCCGGATTGCGCTGATTTCGTTGGTAACGCGGTGACGGGTAACGACCATCCACGCGCGGCAGCCATAAGTGTGCCGCCAGATCTCTTCATCAATGCCGCGTGGATTGTTACGTGTGAAAAGCGTCTTCATCGCTTCCTCTGGTGCTGCATCAAGCGCCACCATAGAATCGACAGTGCGTTCATAGACAAATTCAGCCTGCGCGCGCGGGCCGCAATTGGGGCAAGTTATTTGCATCATTAGCGCCAAACCCTCATCGACTGTTCGGCATCGGGCCGCTCCCCGTTTCATCAATCGTCGCGCCGCGCTCGAACCGGTCGAGTGCGAACGGCGCATTCAGGGCATGCGGCTTGCCGGTTGCCAGCGTGTGCGCATAGGTCCAGCCAGATGCAGGGGTCGCCTTGAACCCGCCATAGCACCAGCCGCCGTTGAGAAAGAGGTTCTCAACGGGCGTTTCGCCAATAATCGGCGCGCCGTCAAAGCTCATATCGGTCACGCCCGACCATGTCCTGACCATACGCAGGCGTGACAGGGCGGGGACCAGCGCAAGGCCCTGTGCCACTGCATGCTCCATCACCATCGGGTTGCCGCGCTGCGCATAGCTCGGCCAATTGTCAGGGTCACCGCCAAAGACGATACCGCCCTTGTCCGATTGGCTGATATAGCAGTGCAGTGATTGTGACATGATGACGCTGTTCAGCATCGGCTTTACGCCTTCGGTGACCATCGCTTGCAGCGTTTGCGATTCCACCGGTAGTTTGATGCCCGCCAGCCCGGCAACATGGCCGCTATTCCCCGCAACGCAAATGCCAACGCGGCCAGCGTTGATCCGGCCGCGCGTGGTTTCGACGCCTACCACCGCATCGCCATCACGGATAAAGCCTGTGACTTCGCATTTCTGGATGATGTCGACGCCAAGGCTGTCGGCTCCGCGCGCATAGCCCCAGGCGACAGCATCATGGCGGGCTGTTCCGCCGCGCCGCTGAATCAAGCCTCCCTCAATCGGGAAGCGCGCAGTGCGTGACATATCGAGGAGAGGTTCAAGCTTTGCAACTTCGTCGCGAGTCATCAAATCGGCATCGATCCCGTCGCACCGCATCGCGTC
>JBKBTH010000093.1:0-6959 GCA_046290915.1 Sphingorhabdus sp. | reverse complement strand
ACTGGTAATTCCCAACGGGCAATCTCGGTTTCACTGGTGTCGACAAAAGTTTCCAAGATATTGCGCAACGCGACAGGGTCGCCGCCAGTTGTCTTCAAAAAAGCCTCGGCCATCCACGCAGCCGTCCCCTTTTCATGACGTCCCAAATTGTCGAAGACGTGACGGAAATGCACGCCGCGATTTCCTGTTTGCGTGAGACCCTCAAGGCCCATGCCGGAAATGACTGCTTTACCAGGCTGCGCACCGCGCGCCAGCATCCTTGACACCGTGCGGCCTCCCAACGAGTAGCCGCCAAGGTCATACTCTTCGATGCCCAAATGTGCGAGCAATTCGAATTGGTCATCTGCTAATATATCGGGTGGATAATGGCTTGGATCATGCGGCTTACCACTGAGTCCGTGGGCACGCAGGTCCGGCATGATGACGCGAAACCCAGCATCCGCCAAAGCAGCCGCATGGCCGTATTTCATCCAATTGGTGTCCGCTTCAGACATGAAGCCGTGGATGAGTAACAAGGGCTGCCCCTGCCCCACTTCACGCCAGACAATTTCAACGCCATCCGATGTTTGGAAGCTGTTGGATTCAATCATAAGTCTACTCATTCTGCTTACACCCGATATTTCAAATGGTTTGGCACGCGCAGATTAATCCGGAAAGTGTTTTCAATTTTTTGTGCACCGCACCAAAGTTATTGCATATTATAAGCATAGCTATTATGTTGATAGAATGAGTGATGATTTAGGTTTCTTATTGGGTGATGCGGCCCGTTTGCTGCGACGTTCATTCGATGAACGTGCGCGCGCCGTTGGCGTAACACGGCCGCAATGGCGGGTGCTTGCACTGCTCAAGCGCTTCGACGGCAGTGCACAAGTTACAATGGCGGATATGCTTGATGTCGAGCCAATCACACTCGGCAGAATGGTCGACCGCTTGCAGGATGCAGGGCTGGTCGAACGCCGTGCAGACCCAAATGACCGCCGCACCTGGCGGCTGCACTTAACCGCCGAAGGCGAACAAAAAATCGAAGCTTTGCGCCCGACCGCCCTTGCACTTTTTGATGATGCACTGGCGGGCTTGAATGCAACGCAACGCATGGAATTGGAAGCGATGTTGAATATCATTCGCGCAAATTTAACCCGTAAACCACTTGAGGTGTCGAATGGCTGAGGCTGATCCACAAATTGATGCTGGGACAAGGTCGAAAACAAAGCCACACCGCTTTGCTCGTCTTACATTATTGGCTTCCGTGCCGCTGGTGCTCGCGGCGGGCGCCACCGCATATTATATTGCCAACGACCATTATGTGTCGACCGACAATGCATATGTCCAACAGGACAAGGTTGCGATTTCTGCGGAAGTTGGCGGGCGCATCATCGATGTTGCCGTCCACGAAAATGACATTGTCAAAGAAGGCGACTTGTTGTTCCGGATTGATCCGCAGCCTTACCGTATCGCAATAGAGCAAGCCAATGCAGCGATTGCGGCAGCGCAAGTTCGCGTCTCGACGCTCCAGACTGAATATCAAACTACTGGCGTGGATATAGACAGTGCGCGCGAAGATGTGGCTTTCTATGAGAAAGAATATCAGCGGCAATCCACGCTGATGCAGGACGGTTTCACAACGCGCGCGCGGCTACAGGCTGCGGAACACGCATTGTCCGATGCGCGCAGCCGCGTCGCCTCTGCCCAAGCGGATGCGACCAACGCGCGTGCAGCCCTAGCTACTGGCGCAGCGGCACCTGGCGTAAACCCCGCGGTTAAGGCAGGCCAAGCACAGCGCGATCAGGCCCTACTCAACCTGTCACGCACAGAAGTCCGCGCGCCTGTCGCCGGCGTTGTTAGCCAGGCGGACAGGCTTCAACCTGGACAAATGATGGTGCAGGGCTTGCCTGGTGTTACTATTGTCGCAAGCAATAAAAGCTGGATTGAAGCCAATTTCAAGGAGACAGACCTCGCGCAGATGCGTGTAGGCCAACCTGCCGAAATAACCTTCGACGCCTATCCCGACTTAAAAGTGCGCGGAAAAGTGTCAAGCATAGGTGCCGGGACGGGATCTGAATTTTCGGTATTACCGGCGCAAAATGCGAACGGAAATTGGGTGAAAGTAACCCAGCGTGTGCCTGTGCGGATATCGATCACCGACAAGCCCAAGCGTGCAATGATTGCAGGGCTGTCGGCACATGTCCGTATCGACACCGATAAGTAATCCGTTGGATCAGCCGGCTTATCCGGTGAAGAACAAGGCGCTGCTGACACTTGCTGTCATGGGCGCGACGATCATCCAAATTCTGGACTCTACGATTGCCAATGTGGCCATTCCGCACATGCAGACCAGCCTTGGCGCGACGATGGACACCATCACTTGGGTTCTGACGAGCTACATCGTTGCCAGCGCAGTGGCCATGCCTATCACGGGGTGGCTTGCGGATCGCATTGGTTCACGAACCCTGTTTCTTGGCGCTGTTGCCGGGTTCATTCTTGCATCAATGCTATGCGGCATTGCCACAAGCCTGACACAGATGGTTGCGTTTAGAATTTTCCAAGGCGTGTGCGCGGCATTCATCGGGCCGCTTTCTCAGACAATCATGCTCGACATCAACAAGCCATCGGAGGCACCGCGCGCGATGTCCATTTGGGGTATGGGCATTATGATTGCGCCTATTCTAGGCCCCATGATTGGCGGCTGGCTGACCGAGAGCTATAACTGGCGGTGGGTGTTTTACATTAACCTGCCCATCGGCATTCCGACGCTCGCGATATTGTGGTGGCTGCTCCCTTCGCGTCCAATCAACCGCCGTCAGCTTGATCGTTTTGGCTTTGCGATGCTCGCCATCGGTTTGGCCACCTTGCAGTTGCTACTGGATCGCGGCCAGCAGGAAGATTGGCTGCAAAGTTGGGAAATTATGATTGAATTGTTGGTCGTCCTCGCAGCCCTCTGGATGTTTACGATGCATCAGATCACCACTAATCGTCCAATGTTTGAACGGCTGCTGGTCACAGATCGTAACTTTTTCATCTCGCTTTGCATGATGCTGCTGGTTGGTATGATGATGTTCGGCATTTTCGCGTTGCTGCCGCCCATGCTGCAAAATCTCTACGGCTATTCGGTTTATGATACTGGCATTCTGCTTGCGCCACGAGGCGTTGGCATATTGCTCGCTATGTTTATCGCGGCGAAACTGGGTAGCAAAGTCGACCCGCGTATTGTTATCTTCACCGGCTTTTTGATGACTGCCGCATCAATGTGGATCATGACAAGCTGGTCGTTAAACATGGACTGGCACTGGATCGTCTACACTGGCCTGTTTCAGGGCTTTGGCATGGGCTTGGTATTCATTCCGCTGAATGGCGTCGCGTTTTCAACGTTACCTATGCGCCTGCGCACAGACGGCTCCAGCCTACTTTATCTTTTCCGCAGCTTGGGTGGCAGCTTTGGTATCTCGATTATGACCACGATGCTGGCGCGGAACATGCAGACGAGTCACGAAGATCTGGCGGCGCACATCACGTCCTCAACGATGAACGCAATTGACCCATCGAGTGCAGACCGCCTTGGCTCGTTTGGAGAAGCGGCGCTGCAAATGATGAACTTGGAAATCAACAAACAGGCGGCAATGATTGCCTATCTCGATGACTTCAAATTGATGATGATATTGTTGGTTGTGATCAGCCCGCTGATTTTCTTTTTGAAGCCAGGCAAAGCCGCGCCGGGGCAGCAACCGGTGATGGCCGACTGACCAAAACGCCTAGCGCGCAACCAACCCTTTTTGCTGCATCCGCCATACCGCCATATCGATGCGGTCTTGCCCAAAAAAGGGTTCGCCTTCAAACACCAGAGTCGGGACGCCCCAATGCCCAGCTGCTTCCA
This sequence comes from Sphingorhabdus sp., assembly GCA_046290915.1. GTDB lineage: Bacteria > Pseudomonadota > Alphaproteobacteria > Sphingomonadales > Sphingomonadaceae > Sphingorhabdus_B. Next base: position 3,091 of record JBKBTH010000093.1, on the reverse strand, counting down.
AGGCAGTCTGGTTAGCTGCGATCTCTGCGTCGAGCGTATCTGCGTCGCTGACGGCTTCGGCATCCAACGCGGCAAGATCCAAACCGGCGCGCGTCGCTGCACCGGCCAGATGATCATCCTCGTGCCAGTTTTCGGCGCCGCCCCAGATGAGGCGAGACACTTCGTCACAAAAGGCAAGGCTTTTGCCACGCCTCGCAGCCGCCTGCCCCAAGCGCGTCAGGCGGAAAATATAGGGCTGCTCTTCGGCGATCTTGCGGGTGCGTACATCTTGCACAATAGGGTCGGGTCGGGGCGGGCCAAAGGGAATGTCGTGAAACTGCGCCACGCGAAACATATCGGTAAAGGTGTAGCGCAACCAATTGGGATGGCTGCGTTCGAAAAAGTCCGGCTCACGCACTGCCAATGGATATACCGGACGAAGGTTGATTGTCAGGTCATATTGCTCGCTTAGCGCGCGATAGCGCCGCGTGGCTAGATAGCTATATGGGCTGCGAAACGACCAAAAAACATCAGCTTGCAGCCCCATAACTTATCCCTTTTTCAAATGCCGGCGTCCAAGCAACTCGGCAATCTGCACCGCGTTCAGCGCTGCCCCCTTGCGCAAGTTATCCGAGACGCACCAGAAGGCAAGGCCGTTGTCTACCGTGGGATCTTCACGCACGCGGCTCACATAGGTGGCATCGTCGCCAGCAGCTTCGACGGGCGTGGTGTAGCCGCCATCCTCACGCTTATCGATCAGCATAATGCCGGGCGCCTCACGCAGGATGTTCTGTGCGGTCTCTGCGGACATTTCGCGTTCATATTCGATATTCACCGCTTCGCTGTGGCCAACGAAGACAGGGACGCGCACGCAGGTGGCGGTCAGCTTAATCTTAGGGTCGAGGATCTTCTTGACCTCAACCATCATTTTCCACTCTTCTTTGGTATAGCCATCGTCCAGGAAGCTATCGATATGCGGAATGACGTTGAAAGCGATTTGCTTGGTGAACTTTTTCGCGTCTGCACTGTCACCGACAAAGATGTTGCGGCTTTGCTCGAACAATTCATCCATGCCCTCTTTGCCCGCGCCCGACACCGACTGATAGGTCGAGACGACAACGCGCGTAATCTTGGCATAATCATGCAGCGGCTTCAGAGCGACGACGAGCTGGGCCGTCGAGCAATTCGGGTTCGCAATGATGTTCTTGCGCTTGTAGATGTCGATGGCGTCTGGGTTGACCTCAGGCACGATCAACGGGACATCCGGGTCCATGCGGAACAAGGAGCTGTTATCGATGACCACACAGCCCGCAGCAGCCGCAATCGGCGCATATTTCTGGGTTGCTTCTGAACCAATGGCGAAAATTGCCATGTCCCAGCCCGACCAGTCGAAATTCTCGATATTCTGAATTTTGAGCATCTTATCGGTGTCGCCATATTCGATTTCGATGCCCTGGCTGCGCGATGACGCGAGCACAGCGACTTCATCGGCAGGGAATGCGCGCTCGGCCAGAATGTTGACAACTTCGCGGCCGACATTGCCCGTCGCGCCCGCAACTACGATACGATAACCCATGTTCACTTCCTTCAATGGCAATAAAAAAGGCCGGGCTCTTTATGGGAGCCCGGCCTTTTGTGTTCGGTTAGAAACGCAACGCGGCTCCTGCCTTATTCGGCAGCCTCGGTGGTTTTAATAGGACGTGGGTCGCGGCGTTCGGCAATACGTGCCTTCTTACCGGTGAGACCACGCAGATAGTAAAGCTTCGCACGACGCACGACGCCCTTACGCACAACTTCGATGCTGTCGATGTTTGGGCTGTACAACGGGAATACGCGCTCAACGCCTTCACCGAACGACATTTTGCGTACGGTGAAGTTGGAGCCCATTCCCTTGTTCGAACGTGCAATGCATACACCTTCGTAATTCTGAATACGCGTGCGCTCACCTTCGATGACCTTCACGCCCACCTTAACGGTGTCGCCTGCACGGAATGCAGGAATTTTTTTGTTTTCTGACAAAGCTGCAATAGCTTCGGCTTCGAGTGTCTGGATGAGGTTCATGCCCCATTTAATCCTTATTCTTTTGTCGCACGTTAGAGGCAGGCTGAACCCGGGCGTCTTTGTAACGCCCCCAAAGGTCCGGTCTGCGTAACCGAGTATCTTCCTCAGCTTTGCGTTTCCGCCAAGCCGCTATTTTCGCATGATCCCCCGATCGCAACACTTCAGGGATCATTCGCCCTTCCCAATCATTGGGTCGGGTGTAGTGCGGATATTCAAGCAATCCTTGTTCAAAGGACTCCTCGTCACCGCTGGAAGTCGCGCCCATTACGCCGGGAAGCAGCCGAATGCAAGCATCTAACAGCATCAAAGCGCCAATTTCGCCCCCGGAAAGGACGATGTCGCCCATCGAAACCTGTTCGATATGGGGCCGGGCGTCAAAAATCCGCTCGTCGAAACCCTCAAAGCGGCCGCAAAGGACGGTAACACCCGCACCAGACGCAAGCTCCCGAATGCGGCTTTGGGTGATAGTCTTGCCACGCGGCGTCATCGCTAGAAAGGGGATATCAGGCTGCAGGGTTGATGCATGGTCTATGGCTGCAGCAAGTATATCTGCGCGCAAGACCATTCCCGCCCCACCGCCGGCTGGTGTGTCGTCAACGGTCCGGTGCTTGTCGGTCGCGAAGTCACGAATATGGACGGGCGTACACGACCATTTGCCATCTTCAAGCGCACGGCCTGCCAAAGAAATACCCAGAGGACCGGGGAACATTTCAGGGTAGAGCGTAAGGATCTGAGCCGCGAACGTCATATGACGAAGTCGGCATCGATAACTATGCGTCCGCCCGCTTGTGCACCCCATTCAGGTACGGCCTCGGCTGTCATCGGGACCATGAACTTTTTGCCCGGCTTGCTATCAGCAGGCGGCATCTGGATTTCGAGAACATCGCTGGCGCCAAAATTTTCAACCGCGACACAAGTGCCAAGGTCAGTTCCATCGGTAGCGACACAGGGCAGCCCCAGCAGGTCGCTGTAATAATATTCGCCCTCGCCGAGTTCAGGCAAAGCCTCACGGGGCACGGTCAATAACGTGCTGCGCAGCCTCTCGGCTGCA
>JBKBTH010000092.1:2434-7026 GCA_046290915.1 Sphingorhabdus sp. | reverse complement strand
AGCAATATGCGCCCATGAAGCTGTCGGTGCATGGGCCACTGTTCCGTTATGAGCGCCCGCAAAAGGGGCGCTACCGTCAATTCCACCAGATTGATGCGGAGATTATCGGCGCAGCAGAGCCTGCCGCCGATGTTGAACTGCTGGTGATGGCAGACCAGTTGCTCAAGGAACTGGGCATCGATGACGGCGTGACGTTGCAGCTTAACACACTGGGCGATACGCCTAGCCGTGATGCTTGGCGCGCGGCCTTGGTGGGCTATTTCAACGATCACAAAAGCGCGCTTTCCGAAGACAGCCTCGCGCGGCTGGAGAAAAACCCTTTGCGTATTCTCGACAGCAAGGACCCTAAGGACCGCCCGATTGCGGATGCTGCTCCAGTCATTGACGATTATCTATCGGGCGAAGCACAGGACTTTTTCGGAGCGGTAACCGCAGGCCTTGATGCTGCTGGCGTTGCTTGGACGCGTAATGCCGCGTTGGTACGCGGCCTTGATTATTATCGCCATACCGCGTTCGAATTCGTCACCGACCGGCTGGGCGCGCAGGGCACCGTGCTGGGTGGCGGGCGCTATGATGGCTTGATTGAGAACCTAGGCGGGCCGGCGACCCCGGCGGTTGGCTGGGCAGCGGGGATCGAGCGGTTGGCGATGTTGGTTGATGCCGTGCCAGCGCAGCAGATCGAAGCCATGATCGTTTTGGAGAATGACGAGGGTCTTGGGCACGCATTCGCGCTTTTGCGTCAGCTACGCCAAGCTGGAATTTCTGCCGACATGATTGCTACTGGCTCACCGAAAAAGCGGTATGACAAGGCCGTCAAGCAAAGCCCTGCTGCAATCCTGCGCGTCAAAGAGGATGGGTATTACGGCATGTCCGGTGAAGATAACAATGACCGGCTCAAGAATGTACTCCAGTCGCTCGTATGACCAAAATCTCCCCGCACCGCATTGCGCAGATTGAGTCGCGCTTTTCCGAGCTTGAGGCGCGGATGGCTTCGGGGCAGCTTGAGGGCGAAGCGTTTGTCGCGGCGTCGCGCGAGTATTCGGAGCTGGAGCCTGTGGCAAAGGCTGCAGGCGAAGTCCGGCGGCTGCGCAAAGAAATCGATACGCTGCAGCATATGGTGCAGGATTCGTCTGACCCTGACCTGCACGACATGGCAGTCGAGGAACTGGAAGATGTCACCCATCAGCTATCTGATGCCGAAACTGCGCTCGCCATTTCGTTACTGCCGCGCGATTCTGCCGACGACCGGCCCGCGATGCTTGAAATTCGGGCTGGCACCGGCGGCGATGAAGCTGCGTTGTTCGCAGGCGACCTGTACCGCATGTATGAACGCTATGCCGCGGGGCAGGGGTGGAAGATTGAGCCGATCTCCGTAAGTGCGTCTGACGTTGGCGGATTCAAGGAAGTTGTTGTCGCGATCAAGGGCGTTGGCGTGTTCGCCAAGCTGAAATATGAAAGCGGCGTTCACCGTGTCCAGCGCGTGCCCGTGACTGAAAGCGGCGGCCGAATCCATACCAGCGCCGCGACGGTCGCTGTGCTGCCGGAGCCAACGGAAGTGGATATCCAGATTGAGGCACGTGACCTGAAAATCGACGTGTACCGTGCGTCGGGTGCAGGTGGACAGCACGTCAATACAACTGATTCAGCCGTGCGCATTACCCACTTGCCAACAGGTATTGTCGTGACCTGTCAGGACGGGCGCAGCCAGCACAAGAACAAAGAACAGGCGATGCAAGTGCTGCGCGCGCGCATGTATGAAAAAGAGCGTGAGGAAGCCCAAGGCGCCGAGGCTGAAGCGCGCAAGGCGATGGTTGGCTCAGGCGACCGTTCGGAGCGCATCCGCACCTATAACTTCCCGCAAGGCCGTGTAACCGACCACCGGATCAACCTGACGCTGCATAAATTGCCAGAGATATTGGAAGGCGGGGGCCTTGGCGAGTTGGTTGCGGCACTGATTGCCGAAGATCAGGCCGAGCGCATGGCGGGGCTTTCGGATTAAACCTGCCTCCCCTCCCGCAGGCGGGAGGGGAACTAGGTCCGTCTAAACTTCCAACCGTCCATGATCGAGCTTCGGCAACACATAACGTGCAAACATGTCGCATTCGTTGATGTGCGGGTAACCCGACAAGATGAACGCCTCAATACCCACGGCGCGATAGGCGTTGATTTTGGCCAGCACTTGGTCCGGGTCGCCAACGATTGCGGCCCCGCAGCCTGAACGCGCGCGGCCAATTCCGGTCCACAGATTTTCTTCAAGATATCCATCGTTTGCTTCGGCTTGCGCGCGAAGCTCGGCCTGATGCGCTACGCCGAAGGTTTGGGTATCAAGCGATTTGTTGCGGATGGCCTCGCCCGTTCCTGCATCCAGCTTGGACAACAAACGATCTGCATATGCGCGAGCTTCAGCCTCAGTTTCACGGACAATAACGTGCGCGCGGAAGCCATATTTCAATGTCCGTCCAAATTTTGCTGCACGCGCGGTCATATCCTCGACTAGGTCCTTGGCGCCCAACACCGTTTCGGGCCACATCAGATAGACATCGCAACCCTCAGCGGCAGCGTCTTTTGCAGCGGGCGAAAGTCCGCCGAAATATAGCGGCGGGCATTTGCCGCTCACGGTCTTCATGCGTGGCGGATCGAGATCGATTTTGTAATGCTCGCCATCAATCGACAGATGCTCGCCGTTCAGTAATGTCTTCAGGATCTGCATCGCCTCGACCGTTCGGCGATAGCGGGGTTCGCTGTCCATCTTGTCACCCGGCAAATCAGACGAGATGATGTTGACGTTCAAGCGTCCACCAGAAATCTGGTCGAGCGTTGCAATCTGCCGCGCCAATTGCGGGGGCCAGCTTTCGCCTACGCGGACAGCCATGAGCAGTTTGATGCGGCTTGTGAGTGCGGCAATGGCGCTGGCAAAGGCCGTGGTATCCAAACCAAGCGCATAGCCCGAGGGGAGCAATATGTTGTCGAACCCGCCCTTTTCAGCGGCGAGCACGATATTGCGGCAATGCTCCCAACTCGATGCAAGCATTGGGTCTGGAACGCCGAGAAATTCATAATCATCGTCGCATAATGCGGAGAACCAGCTGACTTCGATGGGATTGCTCATGGAAGGGGAACTCCTCGTGCGGCGACCAAGACGCTGTACCAGTCAGCGCGGGTCCATTTGATTTTGAAGGCATCGGCAGCCTCAGTTACCCGTGCCGGGTTTTGCGAGCCGACAATCGGTATTGGACGCGCCGGGTGCGCCATAATCCAGCTGTACGCGGCTGCCGTGCGTGAAACGCCATGCGCTGCCGCAACGCCAGACAAGGCCGCCGCTACATTTTGTTCGCGCGTGTCGCCAGGGTCGCCGATGCGACCGCCGCGAAGGGGCGACCATGCCAACACTGCCAGGTCCATGGCAATGGCTTGGTCAAGCTCGCCATTTTCGATGGTATCGATCCGCAAAGGGGAAAGCTCTGGTTGCGTCGAGACAATCGGAACGCTGCTGAATTGCGCCAGCGTCGCTATTTGCGCAGTCGTGAAGTTCGACACACCAAAGGCGCGGATTTTTCCAGCCTTGTGCGCGTCTTCGATAGTGCGCGCGATCTCTTGCGGGTGGGTCAGGATGTCGGGACGGTGAATTTGCCACAGGTCGATGTGGTCAGTGCCCAAACGCGATAGGCTGTCGTCAATCGCCTTGGTCAAATATTCCGCGCTGCTGTTGTAAGGCGTTGGCGGCGTAATCCCGCCCTTGGTGGCCAGCACCATCCGGTCACGATATTCAGGAGCCTCGGCAAATACGCGGCCAAGCAGTTCCTCGGCTTTGCCAAAGCCCTGCTCACCAAAGCCGTAAATATCGGCCGTGTCGAATAGGGTGATGCCTGCTGCGAATGCTGCATCAATGGCCGCGCGGGCTGCGGACATTTCGAGGCCCGCAAAACGCCACATGCCCCAGGCAATCGATGAAATTTCAATACCGCTCTTGCCCAAAGGGCGCGTGACCGGAGGTGTTGGAAGCGTCATGTGTTTTTGCTCTTTTTAAGTGAGGGTGAATAAGGTGGGGCAACCGACTCGCGGCTGATGAGCTCATGCGGAAGGCGGCGATGTTCAATTCCGCCTTCGCCAAATAGCAGGTCGGCAGCCGTCGACGCGAGGTCGCGCACTGGTTGGCGGACGGTCGTCAACGGCGGCCAAACAACGCGCGCAAGCGTCGTGTCATCGAACCCTGCAACAGACAATTGTTCTGGTACCGGGATGCCGCGGCGATGGGCCACCGCCAGAACACCCGACGCCATGTCATCGTTCGATGCAAAGACTGCCGTTGGCGGATATTTCAGCGACAGAAACTGCTCGGTTGCTGCCACGCCGCTTTCGAAATCAAAATGGCCTTCTGCGATGAGCTGGGGATCGACGGAGATGCCGACTCGGCTGAGCGCGCGCTCATACCCCGCTTGCCGTTCGGCACTCGCCATATGGTTGGGGTGGCCCTGGATGAAGGCAATCCGGCGGTGGCCGATATTGATCAGGTGCGTCGTCATGTCATCTGCGGCTTGCGTGTCGTCCATGAATACGGAGCTGGTGAGCGCATGGTTGGTGCCGGGTGAAAT
>JBKBTH010000092.1:0-2336 GCA_046290915.1 Sphingorhabdus sp. | reverse complement strand
GCACTGGCCCGCAATCGGTGACGGGAGACGACAATATTGCGCCATCGACATGCGTCTGCCGCACCATACCGCGCACTTGTTCGCCGACATCGGGATCCGAAACATCGACTGGCTGCGCGATCAGGCGCATGCCCTCTTCATGGCAACGGTCCCAGCAGCCCTGCATGATCTGGTGCATATAATAAGGGCTGTGATTGTCATAAATCAGCGCAACTTGCCCTGACTTCGTGCCCGCCAATATGCGCGCTGCTATGCTAGGCGAAAACCGCAGCTCTGCCATCGCGGCATCTACCTTCGCTTTGGTTTCCGCGCTGACATAGGGGTGGTTGTTGAGCACGCGGCTGACGGTTTTTACCGCCACACCGGCAAGCTTTGCGACATCACGGATATTGGATCGGGTGTTCATGGCCTGAATTCCTGCGTGATCGCGCTGAACAACGCCGCGTGCATACTGTCTTGGCGTGTGAACACTGGCGGCTGCCCGTGCGGCGCTACGACGTGATATGTGCCCTTGACATAAACGTCGCCGGACCAAAGATGGACCCAATCCCCGTCTGGCAAAGTCACGTTGCGGCCAGTCGTGCCCTCTTCAACCACAGGAGCGACTATCATGTCAGCGCCATAAAGATATTGGTCTTGAGTGTCGTAATAAGCCGCGTCATCATAATGCAGGAACATCGGCCGCTGGAGAGGCAGGCCAGTCGCAACCGCCTCATTTGACAAAGCGCGGACATAAGGCGCGAGGCGGGCATGCACTTGGCTCATCCGCACAAAATGTGCCAGTATTTCGGGGCTACTGTCGAGTTGCAGATTGTCTGCAGGACGATTGCCCTCATGACTGCGCATGACGGGTGCAAAGGCGGCCAAGTCAATCCAACGATGCATTAGTTCAGCGGTCCGGACCACGCCATGCAGGCTGGTATATCCGCCAAGGTCGCTATGGTGATAGGCATTGCCCAACAGCCCGGACGACAAGGCCGAGGTGATAACGGTGTTGATGCCATCATGCCGCGTAAAGTCGACGCATTGGTCACCCGCCCACAATAAAGGACAATGCGCCTGCACGCCCGAAAATCCGGCGCGCATGAAAAATGTGGCGTCATGTGTTTTGCCGCGTGATGCGATGGCGTCGGCATTGACCTTCGCCCAAAGCACCGGCCAGCGATTATGCGCTTCCATCGGGTCGGAGCCATCGAACAGGCGGACATCGGTCGGTAGATATTCCCCGAAATCTGCCATCCATCCCGAAAGTCCGAAATCGAGCATTTCCTGGCCAATGATGCGTTCGGCAAACCATGCGGCGGCAGCTGGGTTGGTGAAGTCTACAACGCCTGCGTCAAATTCGCCGAAGTCGACGGCATAAGGTTCATCGCTGTCTTGCCGCAACGCGAGAAAGTTGGCTGCGTGGGCCTCTTGATAGAGCGACCCATCCACGGCCAGATACGGATTTATATAGCCCAGAAAGCGAATGCCGCGTTCGGCAAGCGCAGCGATTTGCGCGGGTAGATCAGGATAGCGCGCAGCATTCCATTTCCAATCCCAAAACAACCGTTTGCCAAAGCTTGTCTGACGAATGCCGACCCAATCTTCGCACCACAGACCCGTAATCGCTGCACCTGAGGCCACGATTGTTTCGAACCGGTCAAACGTGTCTGCGCCATCCTTTAGCCCAACAATTGCGCCGGAAATTGCCCATTCGGGCAGGGCGGGCTGGCGACCGAAGCGGTCTGACATTTTGGTAACGAGCGCGGGGAGAGTGGGAGCGTCAAAAAGCTCTAGATCGAGATCGCCGTTCCAGCATTCGATGCCAACACTGCCTTGTTCAGTCAGGTCCAACACGGAGTAAGCATCGGTATCGAGGTGGACGGCGTAACGCGCCGAGCTTAGCCATGTCGGCTGGGGATAGTTGGTGGTCCAATAGTCACCACCGGCCAAACCTTCGGCATCCATTGTCTGCGTCAATGCTGTAGATTTGTCACGGCCAACACCCGGTTCGGATGTCCAGAACGGAAAGCGCCTGCCGTTAAGCCGCAGATAGGACATCTGCTCGCCGCCACCCCAAAAGGCTTCGCCATCGGCGCTCTGCATTTTTAACCAAATCCGGTTGATCGCGTTGTCCGTGCAGCGGATTTTTACGACTGAGTGCTTCGATTCCTGCACCAGTAGAAACGCCAATATGAGATCTGGCTGCGCGCTGTTCCATAGCCGAACTGCGCCGTTATCCTGCGCGCAACAATCCAGCGGCAGCTGCGTGTGCACGACATCGTCAATCCGGAAATTGCCGCGGACCATTTCCAAGTCCGGCCGACCAATACCGATGCTGATCGCGGGCGAAT
>JBKBTH010000091.1:0-7053 GCA_046290915.1 Sphingorhabdus sp. | reverse complement strand
CACCGAGCTTTTGCTGCGCGCTGACCGGTCCATGTACAGTGCCAAGCAGTCGAAAAACATGGCACCGCTTATTTAGCCGAAGGTGCTCGTCGATTAACGCTCCGACAAATAATGATATGCGCCGTTCAGATTGTCATCAAGTTCATAGACAATCGGTTGGCCAGTCGGAATCTCGAGGCCATTAATATCTGCATCCGAAATGCCCGAAAGATGCTTTACCAGCGCGCGCAAGCTGTTGCCATGCGCTGAGATCAGAACCGTTTTACCCGCCTTTAGCTCTGGGACGATTGCGCTCTCCCAATATGGCAAAACCCGCAAAATCGTGTCCTTCAGGCTTTCCGATGCGGGTATGTTGATACCGGCATAGCGCGGATCAGACGAAAGGTCATAAGGCGATCCAGCCTCCAATGGCGGCGGCGGAATGTCGAAGCTACGGCGCCAGATCTTGACCTGATCGTCGCCGTGCTTGGCCGCTGTCTCTGCCTTATCAAGGCCAGTCAGACCGCCATAATGCCGCTCGTTCAATTGCCAATTCTTGGTCACAGGAACCCAAAGCCGACCCATTGCCTCAAGCGCTAGGTTCAGCGTCTTGATCGCGCGTGTCTGCACGCTGGTAAAGGCAACCTCAGGGGCAATACCCTTGGCCTTCATCAACTCGCCAGCGGCCCATGCTTCGGCTGCGCCTTTTTCCGTCACATCAACATCCCACCAACCGGTGAACCGGTTTTCGAGGTTCCATTGGGATTGTCCGTGGCGAATGAGGATAAGCTTTGGCATGGGAGTTCCTTCGTTGTTTGCCCGCGCCCTAACGCAAGTTGGTCAAATCGCCAAGGTCATGAAACGGCTAAACGGATCTTCGACATAATTGCCAAAGGGAGCGCAATATTGGAACCCGTGCGCTTGATACAGCGCCAGCGCAGGCGCGAAGTCCGCCGTTGAGCCCGTCTCAAGACTTAACCGATGATACCCCCGATGCCTTGCTTCCGATATAATATGCGTCAGCATCGTGGCACCGACACCTTTGCGCAAATGGTCGGCATGCGTGCGCATCGACTTAATCTCGCCATGCTCAGGCGTCAGCTCTTTCAACGCCCCGCATCCCGCGAGCGCGTCGCCGTCCCAGATCGATCAGAAGGTCACATCAGGCGCATTCAACCCGTCGAAATCAAGAAAATGACAGCTTTCAGGCGGCGAGCTTGCCAGCATCCCCGCAAAATGCGTTTCGAGGAGAGCGCGGATTTCGCGGCCGGTTAGGTCGTCTTCTTTGATGTGCATCGCGACTGCTTACACCATCTCCGCGAGCGTCGCGAGGCACTCGCGGGCCAGCAAGCGGCAGCGTTCCGGCGACCATCCCTGATAGGGATCGTTGCCGTGGACCGTGTCTTTATATGGCATTTCCAACGTCATTGAGACGCAGCCATGCGACGGGCCAAAACGCTCGGCGAGGTGGTTTGTCGACATGGTCAGGTTGGCCTTGCCCGGTCCTGCCTTGGTATAGCCCAACTCGGTCTGGAAATCGGGCGTGCGCGCGGCGAGGCGATTAATGAAGTTGTTATATCGGTCGCCTTGCCCATCGGTCCATGACGGAATGCCTTCAAAACCGGCCATGAATGCAGCAGGAATAGCCTCATCCCCATGGACATCCATCGCCCAGTGGACACCCGTTTCATCCATAGCGTTGCGGATTCCCAACACCTCGGGGCTACGCTCGGCAGACGGCTCGGCCCATTCGCGGTTCAGGTTTACGCCCGCAAAGTTGGTGCGCAAATGTCCGCGGCAGCTTCCGTCGGGGTTGCAGTTGGGCACAATGTGCAGCCGGCATTTTTCAAGCAAAACGCGCGTGTGCGGATCGCTAAGGTCGGTGAGCATATCGAGCGCACCTTCCATCCAATATTCCGCTTGAGTCTCACCAGGATGCTGGCGGGCGTATAGCCAAACCTGGGTCTCGCCACTTCCCATCGACAGGCAATCAATTGGCTGTCCTTCAAGGCTATGGCCCAAGCACCGGTAATTGACGCCTTCGCATGTTGCCGTATCGGCAATCAGATCATGGTGACGTTCCATGCTAAAAGGTGCGAAATATGCGAACCAGACGATGTCGCTGGCGGGCGTATAGCGGATGGTCAGCGTCCCGCCGTCCTCGGCTTTGTCATAGCTGGTATCGGCGCGGCCCCAATAGTCGCGATCTTCGGAAACGCAGGCGCGATAATCCGGCCAGCCACCGGGATATGCGCTGCCCTCTAGACCCGTAATACGCAGTTCCAACTCCTCACCGGCTGCGCACGCGACGCGGAAGTGAAACCACTGCGCAAACTCCGAATCCTTGTCCTTGCGAATGCCAAGCTTGGCGCTGTTGCTGTCGATGGCGTGAACAATGATGTTACCGCTGTCGAATGCAGCATTGATATCGGTGATCGGCATTAGGTCTTCCCGCAGATTTTTGACAATAATGAGTGGTCTTATGGAACGCGGATAGTCTCGCCAGACACGCCGGGGAAGTCCTTAAACAAGGCCTCGGCCAATTTAGATGCAGCGATGCCGGGCTGCGCGGCAGGCGAACCCGCTTTGGCGGATTGCACTGCTGTCCCTTCCCATATCACCAACTTGTCGCTGCGCCTGACGATGCGTACCGCCAATGTCGTCTGCAATTGCGTTGCCGACCCACCACCGAGATTGATGCCAAGGCCCAAGCCAACGCCGGACCCATAGCTGCCGGTAGAACCGCCTACGCCAACGGACACTGGCGAACGGCGATCCGGACGGATCGTTGTTGCGCCAAAGCGTATCTCGGCAACAACATCGCTGCCGCCGGCTTGATTACGATATCCGACGCGCTGCATTTCGCGCGTCACCGCGGCAATATAAGGCGAAGCCGATAACGAGCGATCAGCTGCCGATTCGCCAGCCACCTCAACAACGAAACTGCCATTGCCATAGGGCATGCCCTCGGCCGTACGGTTAAAGCGGGTGACCTCAACAGGTCCGGTGGGAACGACACAGGCCGTCAACAGTGAAAGCGCCAGAAGCGGCAATATTCGGAGAGTTTTCATCATGGTCCTAACCTTAAGCGCGTCATATAACATGGCAAGCTATGTATGGGGGCTGAATCGGATAAAACCGCCGAACGCGCTTGACTTTCCGCCGCCCCACCCATAGGAGCGCGCCTTCAATTCAAGCTTTATGCATCAAAAAGACGGGTAAATCCGATGAAAGTCGTTAATTCTCTCAAGTCACTCAAAGGCCGCCATCGTGACAACCGCGTGATTCGTCGCCGTGGCCGGACTTATGTCATCAACAAGACCCAGCCACGCTTCAAAGCGCGCCAGGGTTAATCTGGCCGCTGCCTGCGCAACGCGGGCAGATGGTTCATCAAAAGACCGCTCCGCATCTGATTCGTGGGCGGTTTTTTTGCGTCCGTATATGAGGAATTCCCGATGACCAAGCTTACAACCGTCGTCTTTGATGTCGGCAAAGTGCTGTTCGAATGGGACCTGCGGCATCTGTTCGCCAAGCTGATTGGTGATCCGGACGAGCTTGAATATTTCGTGACTCATGTCGTGACGCCGCAGTGGCATTTTCAACATGACGCCGGTCGGCCGCTCGCTGAGATGGTCGAAGAACGTACCGCTGAGTTTCCCCATTATGCAGCGCTCATTGATTCCTATGCCACCCGTTTCAACGAAACGATCCCGGGGCCAGTCGAGGGTTCATTGGAGATCGTGCACGAATTGGTCGAACGCCGCGTGCCGTTATTCGCTATCACGAATTTTGGCGCAGAATTCTGGGATATGTTTCGCCCGACTCAACCGATCTTTGACCACTTCGGCGATATTGTCGTGTCAGGCATCGAGAAAATGGTCAAACCAGACCCTGCAATCTACGCGCTCGCGCTTCAACGCTTTGGGCTAAAACCTGGTGAGGCGATATTCATCGATGACAATCATGACAATGTCGTCGGCGCCCGCGCCAATGGATTTTCCGCGCATCATTTTACCGATGCAGATAAGCTACGGCGCGAATTGGTTGATCTTGGTATACTCCGTTAAAAGATAACTTTGTCACCCCCGACTTGATTGGGGGTCAATCGCCGGAATTGTCGGTTAAGACTGAGGCATCCGATCGAGAATTCCCGCCTGCGCGGGAATGACGAAGTGGATTTCACTGGAACGGCGTCATAGTTTATGGGGTAGACCAGCCCTCAAGCCCTTCCATTCGCTTCGCGTCTGTGCTTAAGCGGCGGCGAAATATCGCTTTGCAAGGACGGAATCTCCCATGAACATCCATGAATATCAGGCCAAAGAACTGCTCGCTAAATTTGGTGTGGCCTGTCCCGCCGGTATCGCGGCGCTCAGCGTTGAAGAAGCTGTTGCTGCCGCGAAGCAATTGCCTGGTCCTCTTTATGTTGTGAAATCGCAAATCCACGCTGGTGGACGCGGCAAGGGCAAGTTCAAGGAATTGGGTCCGGATGCAAAGGGCGGTGTTCGCTTGGCATTCAATCTCGACGAAGTTGAATCGCATGCCAAGGAAATGCTGGGTAATACGCTGGTGACCATCCAGACTGGCCCAGAAGGCAAGCAAGTCAACCGTCTGTACATCACCGATGGCGCTGACATTAAGCAGGAATTCTACCTCGCACTGTTGGTTGATCGTGCGACGAGCCGGATTGCTATCGTAGCCTCGACCGAAGGCGGCATGAACATCGAAGACGTGGCGCATGACAGCCCCGAGAAGATCCACACCATCGTTGTTGATCCAGCAACTGGACTTCAGCCGCACCATGGCCGCAGTGTTGCAAAGGCGCTTGGCCTTTCGGGTGACCTTGCAAAGCAGGCACAGACCGTTCTCACGGGTCTCTATGCCGCGTTTTTGGGCACGGATGCAGAGCAGATCGAAATCAACCCGCTTGCGGTCTGCGAAGGCAAGAATGGCGATGAACTGTTGGTGCTTGATGCCAAGGTCGCATTCGACGGCAACGCGATGTTCCGCCACAAGGATCTCGCGGAACTGCGTGATTTGACTGAAGAAGACCCTGCTGAAGTCGAAGCATCTGAATATGATCTTGCTTACATCAAGCTTGATGGCAACATCGGCTGCATGGTCAACGGCGCTGGCCTCGCCATGGCAACGATGGACATCATTAAGCTGAATGGCGAATTTCCAGCCAACTTCCTTGACGTAGGTGGCGGCGCTTCGAAGGAAAAGGTGACCGCAGCGTTCAAGATCATCCTGAAGGACCCTGCCGTAAAGGGCATCTTGGTCAACATCTTCGGTGGCATCATGAAGTGCGATATCATCGCCGACGGTATCGTTGCCGCTGCAAAGGAAGTGAACCTGTCGGTTCCGCTCGTTGTGCGCCTTGAAGGCACAAATGTACAGCAGGGCAAGGACATCCTCGCCAATAGCGGTCTGCCAATCGTATCGGCTAATGACTTGGGCGATGCCGCAGAGAAGATCGTCGCGGAAGTACGCAAGGCAGCTTAACCAAATGGCCGAAAACGCTGTCCCGAACGTCTATCGCTCCGGTTTTTTTCAGCGTCAGAATACGACATCTGCACGGTCCGCTAGCCGGATCGTGCCATTTGTCACGGATCTGATTGCGCCGAAATCGGTGCTTGACGCTGGGTGCGGCTCGGGCGCTTGGTCGAAGGCGTTTCTCGAAAATGATGTGCCGTCCTTACGCGCTATCGATGGCGACTATGCACGTGCATCCCTGCTGATTGATGACGCGCATTTCACGTCCGTCAACCTTGCCAGCTTTGATGGTAACTTGGGCGCGTTCGATCTCGTGGCCTGTATTGAAGTGGCGGAGCATTTGAACGCAGATCGCGCAGCTGGCTTTGTGCAGCTGCTTTGCAAGCACAGCCCGGCCATATTGTTTTCAGCAGCGCCCCCGGGTCAGGGCGGCACGCATCATGTGAATGAGCAGCCTTTATCCTATTGGGTCGAACATTTTGCGCAGTGCGGTTACCGCCTTTTCGACATCATCCGTCCGGCATTTTGGCATGACGACACGGTGCAGTGGTGGCATCGCCAGAATATGGTCATTTTTGCCGACGCAAAAAATCAGGGCCTGATCGATATTTTGGAGCAAAAACGCACTGGTACTCCCGCGTTGACGGATGTCATTCACCCAGACGCATTCGAAGCCAAAACACAATTATCGGCGGTTGCGGACAATGCGTTAAATCGCGTCCGTCGCCGCTTTGGAACTTGACGTTCACGTAAACGTCAAGCATAGGCACAACATGTTGGACAAGCATCCACTTGTCCTATTGAGTCGGTATGGAAGGATGAACACATGAAGATCATCGTCCCCGTTAAGCGGGTCATCGATTACAACGTAAAACCGCGGGTTAAGCCCGATGGTTCAGGCGTAGATTTGGCAAACGTCAAAATGAGCATGAATCCCTTTGACGAAATCGCAGTCGAAGAAGCGCTGCGCTTGCGTGAAAAGGGCGTTGCGACTGAAGTTATCGCAGTGTCCATCGGACCGGACAAGGCGCAAGAAACGCTGCGTACTGCACTCGCCATGGGCGCAGATCGCGCAATCCTGGTGGTTGCTGAAGATGTCGAACCGCTCGCGGTTGCCAAGATCCTTGCGAAGATCGTCGAAGAAGAACAGCCTGGCTTGGTCATTCTTGGCAAGCAAGCGATTGACGACGACTCAAACCAGACTGGCCAAATGCTCGCTGCATTGACTGGCCGTCCGCAAGGTACCTTTGCCAACACGGTTAACGTATCTGGCGACGAAGTGCATGTTGCACGCGAAGTCGACGGTGGTTTGCAGACATTGTCGTTGAAGATGCCAGCCATCATTACCACTGACTTGCGCTTGAACGAGCCACGTTATGCATCATTGCCAAACATCATGAAGGCAAAGTCGAAGCCACTCGCGCAGAAAACACCTGCCGATTATGGCGTGGACGTTAGCCCGCGTCTCAAGACGCTGAAGGTTGTCGAACCACCCGTGCGCAGCGCTGGTATCAAGGTTGCCGACGTTGACGCGCTGGTTGCAAAGCTCAAGGAAATGGGAGTGGCCGCATGAAGACCCTC
>JBKBTH010000090.1:0-7066 GCA_046290915.1 Sphingorhabdus sp. | reverse complement strand
TTGCACCATGACATGTTCCAAACATTTGCAGTCGCGTCACGTTAAACCGGGCGCGGCCATCGCATCACCACATGTGGGCAGATCGTGCTTCGCACTTATTGCAGGTGCGCTTGCACTGTCAGTGTCGACAGCTTCCTTTGGTAACAGCGACATGATTGTCGAGGGTGTTGGTTCCAACACTGCGGAGCAACAGCTCGCTCGTAATAACAGCAACCCGAAAGCGGCCACCGACTATATTGATTTAAGCCAGGCGGGCCGTGCCTTCAATGTGTTGGCAAATGATAGTGATGTTGATGACAATCCGTTGACCATTGTTGAAGCCACTGCAAAATTTGGTGCGGTTGCTTTCACGTCTGACGGGCTGGTCGCCTATGCCGCTAATCCTGGCCAGAGGCGTGCCGACGAAATTATCTATGTCGCCAGCGACGGGCAGGGCGGCTTTGTTCAGGGCAGGGTCGTCATTTCTATACGCTGACTGGCCGCAACAAAATCCGGGGAGGGCATGCTGTTATGCCGATACAAACGCGAGACATCAACCAACACGCCATTTCGAAAAGCGATGGAACGCCATCGCCGTCCAAGCGTAAAGAGACGCGGCAGCGGGTTTTGTTGCGTGCCCATATTCACATCATCCGCTTGCAGAGCGATATCATAGTGAGTGATCTATCACGCAGCGGACTGCGTGCCGTAGGCGATGTTGATTTGCGCGTTGGCCAGACAGCATATGTCAGCCTTGATGATTTGACGCATTGTGCCGGGATGATCCGGTGGACTCAAGATGGCCGTTTCGGAATGAAGTTTTCCAAACTGCTGGATGTCATTCCTGATAGCCAACATGTCGATTTGGGTAATATGCCTGACCATCGCGAGAGGATGCCACGTATGGCGGCAAACTTGAATGCAACGCTCAGCCTATCCAGTTGGTCCTCCGCCGCGCGCATTCGTAACGTGTCCAAAAACGGTATGATGATCGAAACAGATTTGCCGTTGTCGCTCGACCAACAGCTGTTGGTTAGCTTAAGCGACGGCAAAATATTGAATGCGACAGTGAAATGGGCGCAAGGTGATCGCATAGGCATAGAACTCGCGTCACCGGTATCGATATTGCAGCTGACTTACGGCGATCTAAACTAATGCGTTCGGTTTTCGTGGAAGCGAAAAGCGGAACTCGGTTCCTTTCGAACTCGAGTCTTCGAGCCATATCCGTCCGCCATGCGTTTCGACGATCGTACGCGAAATCGATAGGCCAAGGCCCATCCCGCCTTCTTTGTTCGAATCCGACCACGTAAAAATTTCCTCTGCCGCGTCGGCTGATAGTCCGCGTCCTGTATCGCGGACACAAACAACCACTTCATCGGGCAAGGGTGTGGCCGAGACTGAGACATGCTGTTGTTCGAGGTCAGCCACAGCATCACAGCCATTGCGCACGAGATTTATAATGACTTGCTGTATTTGGACGCGATCCCCAACGAGCGTCAGGCCATCCGGGATGTCCGTGCGCAGTTGAATTTCCGCCGAACATGCGTTTCGTGTCAGGTTAAGCGCTTCTTGAATGACTGGCTTTAATTCGAAGGGTGCATATGTGCGCGCCCGCCGGTCTGTTAGATCGCGCAACGTACGGATGATCGCGCCAGCGCGATTCCCCGCATCTTGGACGGCGAGCATGGCTTCTTTGATATCATCCATATCTGCATTTGGCTTGGCCAATAGACGCAGGCAGCCCGTCGAGTAATTGACAATGGCACTTAGCGGCTGATTAAGTTCATGCGCCATGGTCGCTGCCATGGTCCCCATGGCATTCACACGAGACGTATGGGCGACTTTCGTCTTCAGCGCCATGACAGCTGCTTCGGCTTCCACCTGTCCAGTTACATCGAAACCTTCACAAAACAAGCCAATGATCTTGCCCTCTGCATCGCGGACGGGTTCGTATACAAAGTCTCCGTAGCGCCGAACTGTCTTTCCGCTTTTGCCATCGGGCAAATCAAATGCAACTGCTTTTCCGATGAATGGGATACCTGTGTTAAAAACGCCATCAAGCAGCGCAATGAAGCCTTGATCGACAACTTCGGGCATGGCTTCCGCGACAGTTCGGCCCTCTAATTTGTAATAGCCTGTAAATTGCCTAAAGGAATCATTTGCAAAAGTGAGTAGATGTTCTGGGCCCTCGGTAGTGGCAATGAAACCCGGTGCATGCTTGTACAACATGCGCGTCTCTTGTGTGCTTGGGGTGTAAGGTACCGCTTGAACATTGGGCTTATGAAATGTCAAAATATGTTGAACAGGCGCATCCACCGGGCCGCGGAGCGGATAATGGAACACGCTCATAAGGTAAGGCGCTCCATTCGCGCGTCGACATTCAATTTCCAAAGTGCCCGGCTGATTGAGTGCCAATATTTCCCCTATAAACGCGATGTTCCCAGGATCCGTGATTTTTGTTAGCGCCGCCGCAAGTGGCTTTTGCAGAACCTTTGACTCATTCAGGCCACTTAGCCGGACAAAGCTTGCATTTGCCATCATGACAGTTTGATCGTGACCGGCACCGTCAACAAACACGATCGGAATACTGCTGGTTTGCACGCCCATAACAGGGGTGGCCGGAAAGTGCCCGGCGTCGGTGTCGTGCATTGAAGCGGCGATGATTTCATCCATGGCAAATCCCCCAGCAGCATTGCGCAACACCCTGCAGGCGGTTGCACGCACGTGGTAAACGCATAACGATTGCAAATGTGCCGAGGATGCCGCCTGGGATAGAGCGCTGTGTCTAAATAGCCGCCTTGGGAATAGCCAAAGGCAGCTTTAGACTAAGCTTTAAACCGTCGACTGCCCACGAGAAATCGACGCTGCTTCCGACTTTCTCTTGTCCGAAAACGCCGATGACGGTGGTGCCAAACCCCTGCCGGGAGGGCGGGGTGACCAACGGTCCACCTTGCTCAATCCATTCGAGTTCCAGCAATTGTTCGGTACTGGATATCGCTTTCAACGACCAATTAACGTGAAGCCGTCCACTTGAAGATGACAGGCTCCCATATTTGGCGGCGTTGGTGGTGAGCTCATGCGCGATAAGTGTGACCGTCTGTGCTGTGGCGGGGTCCAGAATGACCGAGGGGCCTGAGAGGTGAATGTTGGCGCTATCATCGCGTTTATATGGTGCCAATTCCGTCAATAATATGCCAGCAAGTTCTGCGCCATCCCAGTTAGATTCCGTGACCACTGCGTTTGTTTGTGCCAGCGCGCGTATGCGTTTTGAAAGACCTTCTTTCATCTCGGTCACCGTGTCGGCACGCATCAATGCAACAATGCCTTGGACAACGGCCAACAAATTGCGTGCCCGATGTTCGACTTCACGGACGAGCATTTTCTCGCGCGCCTGACTTTTTATAAGATCTGAAATATCGACGGAAACACCCGCTAATCCAGCAAGGTTGCCATCGCTGTCGAACAAGGGTGATTTCGTGGTTCGGTACACGCGCCTGATACCGTTTTCGTCAGTCACGATCTCTTCTGCTACGACCGTCTGCTGAGTCATCAATACCTGTTCATCGTTAGCGCGGATTGGACCAAACTCCTCGGCACGGGTATACATCCGCTCCTCGCCAGTCGCTCTCAGCTCGTCCAAATTCTCCGCATTCAGTACTCTTAACGTCGCGCCATTTGCATAGATTACCGAATAATCGAGGTCCTTCGCATAAATCTGATCCGCGCACGCTTCGCCGATTGCCGACAGCAGGTTGGCCGTTCGCTTCGCTTGCGCTTCGGTTGCGGCAAGACTTGCGGAGCGTTCGGCGACACGTTGCTCAAGTGTTTGGTTCAATCCATGTAGGTCGCGAATGCCTTTTCTATTTTCCTCCGCCATGGCACCCATCATCAAACATGCAGTAGCCGCCACCATCAAAAACAGTTGGAGGGCTTCATTTTGGTAATGTATGTAAATCATTGACCGCGCAAAGGGACCTAAACCCGCCAATGTGAACAAAGCGGCGAACAAAGTGACCGCGACGATTGCGATGACAGCGCCCGGAATTCGGAAGCTTAAAGAAGCCCATAGCAAAGGGGGTATCATCAGATAAGCAAATGGCGCGATACCACCGAGCGAAATGCCCGCAAAAATGGCGAATATAATCGCGAGGGCACTTACTTCGCGCAGTCGTCTTGTCGAGACATATAGCCGCGGCGCTGCTGCATTGAGCACCAGCAAACCAAGCGGTGCGGCAATCAAGGCGCCGGTGGCATCACCAAGGAATATCCGGACCCATGCCGCTGACCACGGCCGGTCATACGACAACCCAAGTGCATAGCTTCCGCTCGTAGCGCTTAGGAGCGGAATACAAATGCATGCGATAGTGACAAAAATGGCGGTGTTGCGAACTGTAGTAAGAAGTTGCTGGTCCCTTACGAAAAACCGGATGGTATAAGCGCCCACCAAAACAGCCAATGCATTACCCAAGGACAAGAGCAGCGCCGGTAGCATGCTGTGATCATACCAGATCAGGTTTCCGGTGAGTTCTGCTGTAATTGCTGAAGCGCCCCAAATCGGCCATTTTGCAGGAGGTGAGGCAAGCGCAGCGGACAACAATATGCCGGCCGGCAACCATATGGATATACCTGACCCAGGGACCGTACGCAAAATTTCGGTGATGGCAGCCGCCAACAAACAGGCGCAATAGAGCAGGAGCGCTAGCAAGATTGGTTTCCGGAAACGTGCGTCGGCAGCCATAGATTTCCCGCTATCCGTTTTGGACCAAGCGCCAAGAATATATCTCAATTTTGTATTAGTCAGCAACTTCCGTCATCAACGTTTTTGAACGCTGCTTATCCATGGGCTATCTTGGCGCCGAATCTGCATCGCTCCTATTAAGCATGCCATCGCCAACGGGGCATCATAGGCGACGCGGACATCAAGCCCGCAACCGCCTATGTTGTTCAGTCTCGTCGAACTTGTTCGATTTAGGCAGATAGCTCTGCTTTGCGCGCTGCCAGTTGTTCGCCAAGTGCCTTCATATCCATGCCCGCATCGCGGCATTCGGGGAACAGCTCGGTTTCCTCTTCTTCGACATGGTGCGCGATATATTCACCGAGCACTTTGACCTTGGCATCAAACAACGGCTCACCGACGGACATCGCCTGAATTTCTGCAATCAGCGCCTTTGCAGAGTTATGTTCCACTTGCGCCTCATCGAGCAAATCATCGCCATCATCATCCAGCGCATCATATGCTGCAGGGTAGAAGATTTCTTCTTCGATTTGTGCATGTATGATGAGCGCTGCGCATATCTGGTTTGCCAGATCCTGCTTTTTTGAATCATCATCGGTTTTTTCAAATGCCTTGAACATGGCGTCCACTTCTTTGTGGTCCGCCTTCAATAATGCAATCGCGTCCTTCGGCCGTTTTGCCGCTGCGGAATTACGGCGTGTGCTACGCGAGCCCGATTTGGAACGTGCTTTGGATTTTGTGGATGCAGTCTGCGCCTTTTTCGGTGCAGCATCATTATCAGTTTTCTTGGGAGCAGTGGCCATATAGCTATCCTTCCTTTGTTGAGTTGCTGTATGGAAACACATGCCGAAATCAAAGGTTCCCGGCGCCACATCCCACGTGCGTTTTGGCTAAGCCGGTTTGGATATCGTGCGATCTGCCAAGGGATAATCCTCTGGTTTCACCGTCGAAACATTTTCACGATCATCCACATCTTCCTGCGGCAGGCTTCCATTGGCGCGTGGGTCATCCTTCTGGTTGTCAGGCCGTGCATCGCCAAGAATTCCCCGATCCATTTCGGTCACTTCCGCCGTTTCACCAAGTTCATCTGCAATCCCCGTTTGCGATTTTTGTGAAACGTTGCCGTCGATGAACTTGGCAGCTGTCGACGTGTCTTGATGGGTGCTGACCGGCTTCATGCGAACCTCACGCCTTCTTTGTTCAGCGCTGTAGTGATTGCCGCATTTGCTTCATCACCGAGTTTCGCGCGCAGCTGTGGAAACAACGTTTCTTCTTCCTCGCGCTGATGCTCTTCGATCTGCGTACGAAATTCGCCAACCTTCGTCGCCCATGCTGCGTCGCTGGGTTCCATATTTCCCAGCTCAAATAGGAATTGCTTTACGTAGCCATGGTCATTGTTCAGCTCATCGGCTTCGACGGTAAAACCGTTCTCGCGAAGGGCTGGGTATACAACGTTCTCCTCTTCAAGCGCGTGCTTGGTGAGCGCATGTTTTAGCTGCGCCAAATACAATGTGCGCTTCGCGGTGTTTTCAGTACCAGTGTCTTGCATCTTGTCGAAGATCATCAGCGTTGCCTCGTGCTCTGCTTTCAAGATTTGATCCCATTCACCTGCGCTCGAATCCATCATTTGCATGACAACCTTTCGGCCAGCATTTGCCATGAGGCCGACAACCAGCCCGCCGACGGCTGCTGTCATGACGCTCGTTGTATTTTTCCCGGCATTTTTTGTGTTCTGTACCATTGGTCTTCTCCATGAATGTTGTGGAGGAGAACGACGCGCTTGCGATGAGGTTCCTGTCTTCGGCACACCGGTTCGATAAACGCGACCAACGGAAAATGCGGTAGGCCAGCCATCTTCGTCCGTACATGGACAAACGCCGTTTCGATACGTCACCATAGGGTGGAACGTTATTTGCGTGCCCTGGTTTTTCGAACATATCGTCTTGTGGGAATATCAGATGCATGATTGCGTTATCATTGGTGGCGGACCTGCGGGTTTAACTGCGGCAATCTACCTTGCACGATTTCACCTCGATATCGTTGTTATAGATGCCGGACGGAGCAGGGCATTATGGATACCGACCACCCACAATCATGCAGGCTTTCCGGACGGCATATCCGGCGAAGAACTGCTGCGGCGCATGCGCGATCAGGCGACCAAATATGGAACAAAAATTGTTCAAGGCCGCGTTGGCAGCATCACGAAAAATGAGGACTCTTTCACATTGGAATATGGACATGGCGTGGTTGAGGCAAAAACCGTTATCCTGGCAACCGGCGTCGTTAATCGTCGCCCCGCAATGCCCGAGGAGTTGCACGAGCGCGCCCTCGCCGAAGGGAAATTACGCTATT
>JBKBTH010000089.1:0-7133 GCA_046290915.1 Sphingorhabdus sp. | reverse complement strand
ATCCCCCAGTCGCTGGCGCGCTTCATACGACTTCCTGGCCCCGGAACCCGGTTTGTCACAATCGAGGCGTTGATTAAGCACTTTGTCGGGCAAATGTTTCCGGACTATTTGCTTGTTGCTGCGGGTGCCTTCCGCGTCATCCGTGACAGCGACATTGAGGTCGAGGAAGAAGCCGAAGATCTCGTCCGCTATTTCCGCAGCGCCATCAAGCGCCGCCGTCGTGGCCGCATCATTCGCCTTAAGCTGGAAAAAGGCCTCCCGAACGAATTGGCGACCTTAATCCGGTCAGAGCTTGGCGCTGGAGCTTCAATTGTCGTCGAAACCGTCGGCTTTTTGGGTATTGGTGACTTGGGTCAGTTGGTGGACGAAGATCGACCAACGTTGAAATTCCCGCCTTATTCACCGCGCTTCCCAGAACGCATTTTGGAACATGACGGCGACTGCTTTTCGGCGATCCGGCAAAAAGACATCGTCGTCCATCACCCTTATGAAAGCTTCGACGCTGTCCTTGCATTCTTGCAACAGGCGGCGGTGGACCCAGATGTCGTTGCGATAAAACAGACGCTATACCGCGCAGGTAAGCAATCCGCCGTCATTCGTGCTTTGTGCGAGGCCGCGGATGCAGGCAAATCTGTAACGGCTATCGTCGAATTGAAAGCACGATTTGACGAAGAGCAGAACCTGCATTGGGCTTCACAGCTGGAAAATTCCGGCGTTCAGGTTGTCTACGGCTTCGTAGATATGAAAACCCACGCCAAAATCTCGCTTGTTGTTCGGCGCGAAGCGGACGGTTTCCGCACCTATTGCCACTTGGGCACCGGCAATTACCACCCCATCACTGCCAAGGTGTATACCGACATCAGCTTCTTCACCGCTGACCCGCGCGTCGGCCACGATGCTGGGCAGATTTTCAATTATATCACGGGCTACATCCCGCCGACGGAACTAAAGCTTTTGACGATGAGCCCGCTTGGCCTGCGCGAAAAAATCATGTCGCTGATCGATGACGAAATCGCGCATGTTGCAGCGGGGCGTTCTGGCGCAGTTTGGGCAAAGCTAAACTCGTTGGTCGACAAGGCTGTGATCGACAAATTGTATGAAGCCAGCGAAGCGGGCGTGGAGATTGACTTAATCGTGCGTGGCATTTGCTGCCTGCGTCCGGGCGTTAAAGGCATGTCTTCGCGCATCCGAGTAAAGTCTGTGGTTGGACGCTTCCTTGAGCACAGCCGCATTTGGGCGATGGGCAATGGTGCGGACCTTCCCAATCCGGACGCAAAAGTGTTCATCTCGTCAGCGGACTGGATGTCGCGCAATTTCGACCGCCGTGTCGAATATATGCTGCCGATTGAAAACCCTACCGTGCATGACCAAATCCTTGATCAGGTTATGGTTGCAAACCTGCTCGACAACCAGCAAAGCTGGATGCTGAGGTCAGACGGCCGATATGAGCGAGTCAAAGCAGGAAAAATGCCCTTCAATTTGCACCATTACTTCATGACCAACGCGTCACTATCAGGGCGCGGAGGCGCGCTTGCAGATGACAAGAAGGTTCCAACCCTGAGCCTCGTCCGACAGCGATGAAGGCGGTGCGTCAGGCCGTCATCGATATTGGCTCAAACACAGTACGACTTGTCGTTTATGCAGGGCTGCCGCGCGCACCCATGCCAATTTACAACGAGAAGAGCCGCGTAAAGCTGGGCGCGTGTCTTGCTGGCGATGGCGTCATCGACAAGGCAACGATGAAAAAGGCATTGGCCGCTCTGGCCCGCTTTGAAACGCTTGCCAGAGCGATGAAGGTAGACACCATGCGCGTTGTCGCGACCGCAGCTACGCGTGAGGCCAAAAACGGCCGTGAGCTGGTGGAAAAGGCAGCGGCGCTTGGCATCCGCGTCGATGTGCTTGACGGCGATGCCGAAGCGACGGCTGCGGGTCTTGGAATATTAAGCGATAATTCGCATGCCAATGGCTATGTCGGCGATCTTGGTGGCGGCAGCCTTGAACTCATTCGGATTGCTGAAGGAAGACTCGGCACGCGCGTGTCCCTGCCCCTCGGCACATTGCGGCATGACATACTGACCGGCAAAACGACCAAGCAGATTACGCAGATGCTGCGCGATGATATCAAAGCAGCCATGGGCAAGGCGGATTTCCCAATCGAAACTGGCCTGCCGTTTTACATGATTGGTGGATCATGGCGGACATTTGCGCGGCTTCACATGCACCAAACAGGATATCCGCTGACAATCCTGTCCAATTACGAAATGCCCGCTGACGCGCCTGAAATGATGATGGCGGTGATTAACGACAAGGACGCTCTAATAAAGTCCAATGTCCTTGCAGTAGGTCGTATTTCTGCGTTGCCAGGTGCGAATGCCCTGTTGGCTGGCATATCAGGCCTGTTGAAACCCAGCAAACTCGTCACCAGCATTTATGGTCTGCGCGAGGGATTGTTGTTTGAACCGCTTACCCCTGCCGAGCGTCAGCAAGATCCGCTTATTGCCGCTGCACGCTTTGAAGGCGAACGGCTGGGACGGTTCCCCTTTCATGGCGATGCGTTGGCCGAATGGATTGCACCGGTATTTGCCGGACAAAGCCCCAACGATGCGCGGCTGTGCCGGGCGGCCTGTTTGCTGTCCGACAGTGTCTGGAACGTAAACCCTGAATATCGTGCGGACCATGCGCTGGATCTGGCGCTGGACGGAAGTTGGCCAGGCGTAAACGCAAGTGATCGCGCTGTGATAGCCGCTGCGCTGTGGACTGTGCACGCAGGAAAGCGGACGTTGCCCGAAATGTTGACGGCTTTGGCCAAGCCCGGCGCGCTCGCGCAAGCCGTTATTTGGGGCCTTGCCATTCGCCTCGCCCACCGGCTTGATGGCGGCACGGGCGGCGCGCTGGCCGACAGCCGGATTGACGGCGATGGCAGCATATTGCGCCTTCACCTCAGCCGTTCGGCCGTGCGACTTCAGTCCAACAGCGTCCAGCGCCGCTTACAGGCGCTGGGTGAAGCGCTTGGTTACAAGCAGTCCGAAATCACGGGTTGATCCCAACGAACTGGCTCACCCCATTGGGTATAAGATTTCTTTCGTAACCTTGTGCACAGCGGTCATCACTTCGGCGCTGAGTTTAAGGTCAATGGCGGCGAAGATATCGTCCAGTTGATCCTCGGTACTAACACCTACGATGGTCGAGGCCACAAAGTCATGTTGCTTTGACCAAGCAGTCGCAAGCGTTACTGGCGACATGCCAGCTTCCTTGGCAATCTCGACGATCCGCATCGTGCTTTCCAGCGCCCGTGGTCCGGCAAAGCGTTGCGCCATTTCGGCCTGACGTGCGCCAGCCATTTCCAGGTAGCGCGAAAAACGTGCGCCTTCTGGTCGTGCGCCGTCGAGATATTTGCCCGACAATACGCCGCCGCCCAATGGCGAATAAGGAAGCAGTGAGACGCCTTCCTGACGGCACACTTGCTTCAGTTCATCTTCGAACCGGCGGTTGTTGATGGAGAAGTTGTTCTGGATGCTGTGATAGCGCGCAGTGCCAAGACGTTCCGATGTCGCCAGCGACTTCATGAGGCCATAGCTCGTTTCATTAGAACAGCCCAAAACGCGGACTTTTCCGGCGCGTACCAGTTCGTCCAGCGTCTCCATGGTTTCATCATAGCCGGTGCCATGATCCGGCCAGTGGGTCTGGTACAAATCGATATAATCGGTCTGCAGCCTGCGCAGGCTTTCCTCGACCGCAGTAATGATATTATGACGATCAAGCGCGGTCATGCCGCCGCGTTTGGGGGATTTGAACCACGTGTGGCTTGGACCGGAAACCTTGGTTGCCATAATAATGGCGTCGCGGTTTTTGCCCTTCATCCAGCGACCGACAATATCTTCTGTTCGGCCAACCCATTTGATATCCGGTGGCACAGGATAGCCTTCGGCGGTGTCAAAGAAGTTGATGCCAGCATCAAGGCACCGGTCGAGTATGCGATGCGCTTGCGCTTCATCGGTTTGTGACCCGAATGTCATCGTCCCCATGCAGATATCTGAAACGTAAACGGCACTTTTGCCAATGCGACGATGTTCCATATACTTCTCCTAATATTGTCCGGCCGCACCAACGACCAAAAATGCCAAAGCAGCCAGTAACCCTGTCATACGGTTTGATCTGAAATGACCAAGGGCGTTGCTACCGTCGGGCCGTAAGGAAGCCACTTGCATGACCAGATGAAAGGCAACGGGCACAAGTGCAACCAATGCCTGCTTTTCGGGGCGAACGTTCCAGATGGCCATGCCCCAACCCGAGAGCGCCAGAAGATAGAATATAGCCACCCCTGCCCGCACGCTGCCGCCCAATCGCAATGCGCTCGATTTAATCCCCACAAGTGCATCATCTTCGCGGTCCTGCATTGCATAGATCGTGTCATAGCCCACAACCCAGAATATCGTGCCGGCGTAGAGCCAGAACATCGCGGGATGTGCATGCTCTGCAATCGCGACCCAGCCGACCAAAGCACCCCAGCTGAAAACCAGTCCAAGCCAGATTTGCGGCCACCATGTGATGCGCTTCATAAATGGATATCCCGCGACAAGCAGCAGGCTTCCCAGTGCCAAAAGCTGGGCGTTGAGGTTCAACTGAAGCAACACAAATAGCCCGACCAGCGCCAACAATATGAGCCAAACCCAAGCCGCTTTGCGTGAGATTAACCCGCTGGCCAGCGGGCGGTTCGCGGTGCGCGCAACCTGAGCGTCTAAATCTCGATCAATGATGTCGTTATACACACAGCCCGCGCCGCGCATCGCTACAGAGCCAAGCAACATCCACAGCGCCAAATCCCAACGCGCAATCAGCCCGCCCGATAGCGCCAAGCCGAACACACATGGCCAGAATAGCAGCCACCAGCCAATCGGCCGGTCAAAACGTGCCAGCAGCGCAAAACCGCGCAGCTTTGCCGGAAGCAGTTTCATAATACCGGTATATTCGCTGTCGGGCACAAATTGCGTGGTCATGTGAAGGCCCTGCCAAAATTTATCCTGTTCGTCATCCGGAACTTGGCGGATGACGGCACGGAGTTTTGTGTTTATGCGCAGGCCATGCCCGCAACACCCGCCTGGCCTCCAAAATCAACCCCGCGGCTGTTTGTAGAACAGCCGTTGGTCGAGGGCGCGACTTTGAACATCAGCGGCAACAGCGCCCATTACCTTATCGGCGTCATGCGTTTGAAAGAGGGCGCACCCGTCAAATTGTTCGACGATGTTTCAGGCGAATATCTTGCGACGGTCACCGAAACGCACAAACGGGACCTAGTCCTGACAATCGGTGCCAAATTGCGCGACCGTGAATTCACACCTGACCTTTGGATTTGTCAGGCGCTTATCAAGAAAGACCGTTTCGACTGGATCGCCGAGAAAGCCTGCGAGCTTGGTGTTTCGCGGTTTGTGCCTGTGCTGACGGCGCGTTGTGTTGTTGACAAGGTGAAAGATGACCGGCTGCGCGCGCATATGATTGAGGCCGCCGAGCAATGCGAACGCACAGCCTTACCGGTGATCGACCCGCTCGCGCGCATCGACTCGCTGCTCAAAAAATGGCCGACGGACCGAACTTTATATTTCTGCGATGAGCGCGGTGGCGAGCCGTTGGCAGACGCCATCCGTCTTGGCCCCGGCGCTATCCTGATTGGACCCGAGGGTGGTTTCACGGACAGCGAAAATGCAGCAATCCGAGCGCATCCCTGTGCACGGCCAGTGTCATTGGGTCCGCGCATCTTGCGCGCTGATACAGCTGCTGTTGCGGCGATTGCTGTGTGGATGTCCAAAAATGGCGATTGGGCAGCTTAGCCCGGTCGATTAGTCGACCCGGCCAGTAAAGCTGAATGAAAAGCTCGACGGTCCCGCCCCAGACGCAGCCGCCATTGTGCCCGTTGGCTGAAATCTTAGGCCAGTGAGCGCGCTGTTGTAACCAGTGCCAAGCGACGCGGTATAGGGCGCTCCGCCGCTCAATTGGCTTGAGTAAGTAACCATCGATCCCTGATTAAAGGCGGAAAGACCGCTTGTCCCAACATTCATCGTCATTGGCGTCGATGCATCAAGCGTGAAATTTGGCGGAAACGGATCCGCGATAATAATGCTGTTGGCATCAACCGCCAAATTGCCCGTGTTTTGAACAGTAATGGTATAGCGAATGCGCGCGCCCGGCACCGATTTTGGGTTCGAAACACTGACGCCATCGCTCAAGACCGCCGAAGTTTTGGTGACAATCAACGTCGCATTAGAGGCGCGTTGTGTGTTGGTGATGGTGCACGTAATTACATCACCGAGCACGGGCGTTATGTTTCCAGGTACCGTCGTCGGAAAAACGGTCGTCACGCCATTCGTGCCATTGGAACACGCAAGCGTGGCGATATATTGTGTCAGGCTGCCCGGCCCTGACATGATTTCATTAAACGAATAGTTTGTGCCCGTCGCCAATTGAACAAGTCCAGTATCACCACCCGCTACAACATTGGTCGTGCCGGTTGTGGTCGCAGAGCTTACGACAGCGGCGCCCTGATTAATCTGAACGGTAAACTGGTCGGATGAGAATTTGCGGCCACTGGCAGCAAGCGCCTTGCGCAGCCTTATATGCGGAAAGGCTGCATTGGTGAAAGTGCATTGAACGGTATCGCCAAATTGCAGCGCGCCGAAGTTGTATGACGATGTCGCGAGATTATTGGGCAATGGCGTCGAACTGCCTGAGCTGTTCGTGCAAGTTAACCGGTTGCTGTATTGGGAGAGCGCGCTGACGCTTCCTCCCGCCATGATCTCTGTAAGCGTCAGAGGAATTCCAGAGGCAAGGGATACAGCCGCAGCGGTGAATGGGCCGTTACCCGTTCCGGTCGTGGTTCCCGTTGCCAATACACTACCGGAAGACGTTGCGGCGATGCGGAACGTAAATTGTTCAGCCGCATTGATGCGCGCGCCGGTAATCCGCTTTGTCAGCCGAATAGAGGCAAAGCGCACTGCAAACATCATGCCCTGCAATCCGGAACCCGTCATCCGGGCAGTTACCTGCGTCGGGCTATTCGTTCCGACAATAAACCCGCCGACATTCCCTGTTTGTCCGCCTCCCGCGGTGGTGAAGGTGTTGGTGCCAATACCGGCCGAGGT
>JBKBTH010000008.1:3981-18422 GCA_046290915.1 Sphingorhabdus sp. | reverse complement strand
AAAAATCCGCCGATCCTGATCCTAGATGAAGCCACCAGCGCGCTTGATAGCCGCACAGAGTCCGAGATTCAGGCAACGCTTGAACGGATTTCGGAACGCCGCACGACAATCATCATCGCCCACCGGCTGTCGACCATCGTGGATGCTGACCAGATCATGGTTCTTGATGCCGGCCGCGTTGCCGAACAAGGGACGCACAATGAACTGCTGCGCAAAGGCGGCCTGTATGCGGAAATGTGGGCGCGGCAGCAAAGCGAGGCCGAAGAAGAAGCTGTCCCTGCGGCATAACCGCGCAGCCAACGCCGTGAAGCGCGCGCGCTATCCACAAGCGACTTGGTTGGAAGACAACTGCCCTCTGTCACTGGCACTTCAGTCACGCTAGGGCGTGGCATGGCCTCTATCGTTCCGTCCCCTGCCCCATCTGATGTGTTGCATCGCATTTTCGGCTTCCCCGAATTTCGCGGACAGCAGGAACAAGTCGTGTCGCGGGTGCTTGCGGGCCAACGCACTTTGGCTATCATGCCAACGGGCGCAGGCAAGTCGCTATGTTACCAATTGCCCGCAGTCATCATGGACGGCACATGCGTCGTCATCTCGCCGCTCATCGCGCTGATGCACGACCAAATGCGCGCCGCCGATGCCGTTGGCATTCGCGCGGCGACATTGACATCCGCCGATGACAACCGCGCAGAAACGATTAGCCGGTTTCGCGCTGGCGATCTTGACCTGCTTTATGTCGCGCCCGAGCGCGCATCGGGGCAAGAGTTTCGCAACCTGTTGCGCGAGACCAAAATATCGCTTTTTGCCATTGATGAAGCGCATTGCGTTTCGGAATGGGGCCATGATTTCCGTCCGGACTATCGCTTGCTGCGTCCTTTGCTGGACGACTTCGCCGATGTGCCACGTCTCGCGCTCACCGCAACCGCAGACACCCACACCCGCGACGATATTGCCGAGCAACTGGGCATTCCGCACGATGGCGTCATGGTGGCAGGTTTTGACCGGCCCAACATCCGCTATGCCGCCAATGCAGCGCCGAACAGCGGCATCGCTGCGTTGGTAAAAGGCCTGCAAGGCGCGGGCATAGTCTACGCCCAGACCCGTGACCGTACCGAAAAGATTGCGGCCCAAATCGCGGAGACCGGTCGCAAGGCGCTTTACTACCATGCCGGTATGGAGCCGCAGATCCGCGCACGTGCGCAGGCCGAATTTGTGTCGTCTGAAGACATGGTGATGGTGGCGACGGTGGCGTTTGGCATGGGTATAGACAAGCCAGATGTGCGCTTTGTCGTGCATGCTGGCCTGCCGAAATCCATCGAATCCTATTATCAGGAAAGC
Source organism: Sphingorhabdus sp. (assembly GCA_046290915.1). Taxonomy (GTDB): domain Bacteria; phylum Pseudomonadota; class Alphaproteobacteria; order Sphingomonadales; family Sphingomonadaceae; genus Sphingorhabdus_B. Next base: position 17,084 of record JBKBTH010000008.1, on the reverse strand, counting down.
GGCCGCGCTGGACGCGATGGCGACCCGGCGGTTGCACATATGCTGTGGTCCGCCGGCGACTTCACCCGCGCCCGCATGCGCCTGAGCGAGCTTGCCCCCGAACGGCGCGAGGCGGAATTGGCGCGCGTGGCTGCATTGTCGTATCTTGTGGAAACCGCAGGGTGCAGGCGCGCGGTGCTATTGCGTCACTTTGGGGAAAGCCCGCCTGAATCATGCGGGAACTGCGACAATTGCCTAAATGCTCCAGACGTCCACGACGCCACCGAGCTCTCACGTAAGTTGTTGTCCGCTGCCTATCGCACTGGGCAGATGTTCGGCATGGGCCATTTGGAAAAGGTCCTGACGGGCAGTAAAGACGACCGCATCACGCAATTGGGGCATGACCAGCTCTCGGTGTTCGGGATTGTGAACAGGGCAGAAGCGGCCATGCTTAAGCCCTTGTCACGTGCCTTACAGGCGCGCGGGGCATTGGTGGCGAACGAGCATGGTGGCCTGAAATTGGCTGGCGATGCACGTGCGATCATGCGCGGCGATCAAACAATCCAGATTGCGATCGTGAAGCCCGACATTAAACGGCGCGCCGGTCGCCCGGACAATCCCATCGGCAACCCGTTGTTTGAGGCATTGCGGGCCAAACGGCGTGCGCTGGCCGAAGATGTTGGCGTCCCGCCTTACGTCATTTTCCACGATGCCACATTGCGCGAAATGGCGCTGACCAGGCCAGCTGACATCCGCGCGCTGGGCCGGATTAGCGGCGTAGGTGCGCGCAAGCTGGAAGCCTATGGCGAAGATTTTCTGTCCGTGATCGCTCAGAATTAGCCGCGCAACGGCAACGTCGCGATCTTGGCCAGATGATAGCTTAGGGCTGTTAACTTGGTCATCGCAATCATCGGACTGGCCGTAAATGCCTTGCCGACTAATCCAGCCCGGAATTTGCCATTATCGGTGAGGACGAGGTTCAGAAGCGCCGCGGCACGCAATTTCCCATCCGGCACATCGCACAACTCGCGCAATATCACGTTAGCCACCAAATCCTTGATCTGCATTGATTTCTGACTGGTCAAACTGGCGTCATGGCGGCGGTACTGATAAAGTTCGCGGTTGATCGGCTGCAACTTGAAGACCCGTGCAGCGCGCAACCAGAAATCATAATCTTCGGCACCAAACAGTGTTTCGTCATAACCGCGGAGCACCTCAGTCACTTCCCGCCGGTAAAGAAATGCCGCACCTACCGGATTGCTGAACCACCGTTCTTCGGCTGGCCGCGGTGGGTGATAACGCAACTTCTCGCCGGCGCCATCAATGACGCTGTAACCCCCATACGCCACACCAACCGACGCGTCGGCATCCAGCACTTCCACCAATGTTGAAAGCATATCCGGATACATCAGATTATCATGGCTCGACCAGCTATGATAATCACCCTTGGCAATCGCAAATCCTTTATTCAGCGTTGCGGGCAGCCCGATATTGCTGATGTTTTCGCGATAAACTACGCGGTGATCTTTGGCAGCATAGTCGGTCAATATCTTCGATGTCGCGTCTGTCGACCCGTCATTCAGGCAGATGAGTTCGAAATCCTGAAAATCCTGCGCCAAGACGGAATCGAGCGCAGCCGCGAGATATAGCGCGCCGTTAAATATAGGCATAACCATGCTGACGCGCGGTAACCTGTCCATAAGTTTGCCGTTGCTCCCAATGGAGGCAAGAGCTGCCGCCATTTGTCCGTCCTTGTTATCATTTGCGGATTAAAATAAGGCAAACAGGAAGGCTTTGTTTTGTCAATTTTACATCAGGGGTACAGCATGTTCCGGACGCTAACAGATGCCATATTCGTGGCTCCGCAAATCACGGTTGAGGATGTGGCAGACGCAGGCAAAGCGGGTGTCACACTTATCATCAACAACCGCCCGGAAGATGAATCCGCCGACCAGACATCAGGCGCGGAGATCGCAGCAGCGGCGGAAGCGGCGGGTATCGCTTATGTGGCAATTCCTGTGACTCACGCAGGCTTTGCCGAATGGCAAGTTACGGCGATGGCGGATGCCATTGAAAACGCAGACGGCAAAATATTGGCCTATTGCCGGTCGGGGACCCGATCAACGCTGTTATGGGCATTGGCGCGCGCGGCGAAGGGCGACCACCCAGCCGTCCTGTCAGAAAAGGCCGCTGATGCAGGCTATGATTTGTCGCCCGTTGCGGCGATGATGGACATGTTGCGCGGACGGGCTTCGTGACGGCAGAATTGCTGAAAATTGCTGGGTCGATTGCCGCGATTTTGTTTATCGCTTGGCTCGCACGGTTTTGGCGCTTGGGCGGAGATGTCCGCATCCAAAGCGAAGAGCAAGCGCGTGAAATTGCCGAAGAGACGCTTTGTGGGTTTAATCCCGTGGACGTCGTGATCGACAAGGCCGGTATCGCTGCCTTGATGCGTGACAAGCAAGGAAGGCACCTGCTCATCCGTCGCCACGGCGCGCAATGGGCAGGGCGTTTGCTCGACAGGCACAGCGAATCCCGTTTGGACCATAATTTTCTGACGGTCGGGACCGGCGAAAGGACATTTGGGACCATCACGCTCAATCTGGGTGAGCAAGCACAACAATGGGCAGCAGGCCTTCGGCGCTTGAACAACGGTCAGCACAACACGGGACACACGCATGCCTGAACTATTCAGCCCAGTGGATTATGCCATTCCGGCGTTCATCATCCTCATCGTTGCAGAAATGCTGTGGGCGCGCAGCCGTGCGCCTGAGAAATATGAACCGCGCGATACCCTCACGTCGCTGGCGCTCGGCACCGGCAGCACCGTTGCAGGCGCGTTGACTGGCGCGTTGGTGTTCAGCCTGGCGATGTGGCTTTACCAGAACCGCCTGTTCGACATTGGTTGGGTTTGGTGGGCGTGGCCCTTATGTTTTGTTTTGGACGACCTTGCTTATTATTGGGCGCACCGCACAGGACACCGCGTGCGCTGGTTTTGGGCCAGCCATGTAAACCATCACTCAAGCCAGCATTATAATCTATCCACTGCGCTGCGCCAGACATGGACCGGGTTCATTGCGCTTGGCTTTATCTTCCGGATTCCGCTGGCGTTGATTGGCTTTCACCCCGCGATGCTGCTGTTCGTGGGCGCTTTTAACCTCATCTATCAGTTCTGGATTCATACCGAAACGATTGGCAAATTCCCCCGCTGGTTCGAATATGTGATGAATACGCCGAGCCATCACCGCGTCCACCATGCAACCAATCCGCGCTATCTCGACCGCAATTATGCGGGCACTTTCATCATATGGGATCGCATGTTCGGGACCTTTACCGAGGAAGTAGAAGGCGAAAAAATTCGTTACGGGATTGTCCGGCAACTCGGAACGTTCAACCTGCTATGGAGCGTGTTTCACGAATGGGTGGGTATGTTTCATGACTTCAGAACGGCGCCATGGCGTCACAAATTGTCTTATCTTGTGCGCGAACCGGGCTGGAGCCACGACGGCAGCAGGGAAACATCGGATACTATACGTGCGCGCTGGCTCGAAGGGCAACAGGCCAAGACCGACTAACGCTATTTACACTCTTGCCAGTATTTAATCGTCTGCTTAAACCTTCGCATCAGAGGAGCAGGCAACATGGACGAATTTGATATCATTGTGATTGGTGGCGGGTCAGCGGGGAGCGCTGCAGCGGGCCGTCTTTCCGAAGGTGGCAAATACAAGGTCTGCCTGATCGAAGCAGGCGGCACAAACAACAACATGTTGATCAAAACGCCTGGCTTCATGCCGTTTATCCGCAATGCGTCGAACTATAAATATGAAACCGTCCCGCAAAAGGGCCTGAATGGCCGCACTGGATATCAGCCACGGGGCAAAGGCCTTGGCGGATCTAGCGCGATTAACGCGATGGTCTACATCCGAGGCCACAAATATGATTACGACAATTGGGCGGCGTTGGGTTGCGATGGCTGGTCCTATGACGACGTATTGCCGTTTTTCAAACGCTGCGAAGACAATGAACGCGGTTCTGATGCCTTTCACGGATCAGGCGGACCGCTCTCCGTTTCTGACCAGCACTGGCCACAGGCGGGCAGCCTTGCCTTCATCGAAGCTGCTGCCGAACTGCAATTGCCCGTAAACAAAGACTTCAACGGCGCGACACAGGATGGCTTTGGCTTGTATCAAGTTACGCAAAAGGGCGGTGAGCGCTGGACAGCCGCGCGGGCCTATGTCGAACCTGCGCGTGATCGGATGGAAGTCATCACTGGCGCGCTGACCGAGAAAATCATTGTCGAAAATGGACGCGCGACAGGCGTAGTGATTCGCCAAGGCCGCAGCAAAAAACGTACGATTAAAGCGCGCGGCGCTGTTATTTTGTCTGCAGGCGCCTTTGGGTCACCGCAAATATTGATGTTGTCCGGCATTGGCCCAGCCGACCATCTGCGCAGCGTCGGGGTAGACGTGGTTCACGATAAGCAAGCCGTTGGCGCCGACCTGCAAGACCATATCGATTATGTCTCCAGCTTTGAAACGCAGTCAAAGGACGACTTCTTCGGGGACTCGCTCGCGGGCACTGCAAAGATGGTCAAGGCGATTATCGAGCACCGCCGCAAGCGCACCGGCGTGATGACCACATGCTTTGCGGAAGCTGGCGGGTTCTGGCGCTCGGACGCAAGTTTGCCAGCACCTGACATTCAGTATCATTTCGTTCCGGCAATGTTGGAAGACCATGGCCGTTCCAAAGTGAAAGGTCATGGGTTCAGCTGCCATGCCTGTGTCTTGCGCCCTGAAAGCCGCGGTACGGTGCGCCTCGCATCAACAGATGCAAGCACGGCTCCGCTGATTGACCCGGCATTTCTGAGCGATGATCGCGACATGGCGACGCTGCGCAGCGGCGTGCGCGCCATGCACCGGATATTCGAGGCACCTGCACTGGCCGTTTATGGTGGAAAGAATCGCCGCCCTGTCGACATCAATGATGACGCCGCATTGGATGATCTGATCCGAAGCCGCGCAGACACTGTATACCATCCAGTAGGAACGTGTCGCATGGGCCCCAATGCCGACGATGTCGTAGATCCGCGCCTGAAATATCGGGGCATCGAGGGGCTTTATGTCGCCGACGCCAGCATCATGCCGCGCCTCGTTTCCGGCAACACAAATGCGCCAAGCATCATGATTGGCGAAAGATGTGCCGAATTTGTGCGTGCTGATTTGCAATAATCTTGCCTAAATGCGGCGTCGCGGTTAACCGCGTGCCCGCTATGACGATTAACGGAACAGATTATATCAGCACCCGCGGCAACGCGGACACGCTCGATTTTGCAGGCGTCACACTGACTGGTCTGGCCCGAGATGGCGGGCTGTATGTTCCGCGCCAATGGCCGCAATTTTCGACAGAAGACATGAAAGCGATGCGCGGGCTGTCTTATGTTGAGTTAGCAGCACGGGTGATGGCGCCGTTTACGGCTGGTGTATTGGACGAGGCTGAACTCAAGGGCCTGTGTGCCACCGCTTATGGTTCATTTGCGCATTCGGCGATAACGCCGCTTGTCCAACTTGATGGTCAGCACTGGTTGCTTGAGCTTTTCCATGGCCCCACTTTGGCGTTCAAGGACGTGGCGCTGCAATTGCTTGGCCAATTGTTTGAACGCTTCCTTTCGGGCACAGATAAAAAACTGACGATTGTGGGCGCGACATCCGGAGACACCGGTTCAGCCGCGATTGATGCCGTTGCAGGGCGTGCGCAAATCGAAATTTTCATGTTGCATCCCCATAACCGCGTATCTGACGTCCAGCGGCGACAGATGACAACAATCCTAGCGCCCAATGTTCACAACATCGCGATTGAGGGCAGCTTCGACGACGCGCAGGCCATGGTAAAGCGGATGTTCGGTGACAAGGACGTCAATGGGCCGCTTACTTTGTCAGCGGTGAACTCGATCAACTGGGCCCGCTTGATGGCGCAAGTGGTGTATTATTTCTACGCCGCTCTTCGGTTGGGCGGACCTGAGCGCAAGATTGCATTCTCGGTCCCGACAGGCAACTTTGGTGATGTATTTGCAGGCTATGTTGCCGCGCAAATGGGCTTGCCGATTGAACGGCTGATTGTGGCCACAAACATCAACGACATTTTGCATCGCGCCATATCAAAGGGTGACTATTCGGTGTTGGGCGTAACCCCGACCGCAGCACCATCAATGGATATTCAGGTGTCGAGCAATTTTGAAAGGCTGCTGTTCGACCTTGAAGGTCGCGATGGATCAACAACCGCTGCGCGGATGAAATGGTTTGAGCAAATGGGCAAAATGGTTCTGTCGCCCGAGATGCGGAAAAAATCTGCATTGCTCTCGAGTGCGCGTGCCGATGGCGACCAGATGTCAGCTGCCATGCGTTGGGCCTATGGCGCGGCGGACCAGATCATTGATCCGCACACGGCTATCGCATTACACGCCGCCCGTGCCTCGGGCATCAAACCCGAAACGCCAGTCGTCACATTGGCAACCGCGCATCCTGCCAAATTCCCGGATGCAGTCGAAGATGCAACTGGGGTTCGCCCGGCGCTTCCTGCGCGCGTCTCGCATTTGTTCGACCGCGAGGAACGCTTTGATGTCTTGCCCGGCGCATATGATGCAGTGCGTGACTATGTGCTTGCACGCGCTGTTCGCTAAAATATGGAACAGAATTTCGTCACCCTGATTAGCGAACCGCGCAGCGATTATACGCTCATAGACTCAGGTAACGGACGCAAATATGAATCCTACGGTGATCGCCGCTTCATTCGGCCGGAACCGCAGGCGATGTGGGCGCCCGCGCTCGACGAATGGCCCGCTGATGCCGAATTCGTTCCCGGGTCCGACGATGATGGCGGCGGACGTTGGTATAACAACAAACCCGTTCCGATGGATGGATGGCCACTGTCGTGGAACGACGAGGTGCGCTTTACAGCATCCTGCACGCCGTTCCGTCACCTTGGCTTTTTCCCCGATATGGACCCTGTATGGCGGTGGATGCGCGTACAGTTGGCAAGCGTAACCGATCCCGTTGCGATGAACCTGTTTGGCTACACTGGCGTTGGTACCCTCGCCTTGTCCGCTGCAGGCGCGCAGATGGTACATGTCGATGCGTCCAAAAAATCGGTTGCCCAAGCACGGGCTAATGCCGAAATGTCGGCCATGTCGGATCGCCCAATTCGCTGGATCGTCGATGACGCCGCCAAATTCGTTGCGCGTGAAGTCCGCCGTGAAAAGCGCTATGACGGCATATTGCTGGACCCGCCCAAATATGGTCGCGGTCCCGATGGTGAAGTCTGGCGGCTTGAAGAAGACTTACCCGAACTCATAGCCAATTGCCGCAAGTTGCTTGATGCGGATTCGAAATTTCTGTTTTTGACCGTGTACGCTGTGCGCATGTCCGCGCTGGCATTGGGCGGTTTGTTGGAATCCCATTTTGCCGACCTTGGCGGCAAAGTTGAATTTGGTGAACTGGCGGTGCGCGAACAAGGTAGGGGCATGCTTTTGCCCACGGCTATTTTCGCCCGCTGGTCACGTTAAGGAGTGATATGACCGATAGCCTCATTCTCGAAGTACACGACCTTGTCGTCAATGTGCTGACGGGTATTTATAGCCAGGAAACGCATCTGCCCCAGCCGCTGCGTATCTCGATTAGCGCAACGCTCGATATGGCACCCCATTATGCGCCAGACACGCCGCTTTCAGCGTCCAAAAATTATATGACGCTTAAAGAAGCGGCGACGCTTTTGCCCGAGGGTGTGCACTTCACGCTTATTGAAGCGGTCGCCGATCATATCATGGACAATTTATTTGCTGACGACTCGCGCATCAGCCACCTCGTTGTCAAAATCGTGAAACTCGCGATCGCCGAAGACAATGAAGCGATTGGCATAACAATGTCGCGGAGTCGCAAGTGACAGCAGCGCCGCTTGCAATTGTTACAGGTGGCAAGCGCCGGCTAGGTGCCGAGATTGCATCAAAACTTGCGGCTGCGGGTTACGCATTGGCGCTGGTTAGCCACCTTGATTCACAGCCTGAAGCCTCTCTTCTAGCAACGCTGCAACAAAACGACAGCGAATGGCATAGTTTTACCTTTGACCTCAGCACGGGTAACCCGGCCCATCTCGTTGAAACCATAACAACGCATTTTAGCCGCTCGCCACATGTGCTGGTGAATAACGCCGCAATGTTTGGGCAGGATGATTGGACGTCCATGTCGTTCGACACGCTGAACGCGCATTTCCGGCTGAACCTGTTTTCGCCGCTTTTGCTTGCCAAAGCTGTTGTCGATGCTGCGGGTACCGATCTGCGCCCTGCAATTATCAACATTCTCGACCAACGCGTTGTCAATCCGCACCGCGACCAGATCAGTTACACGCTGTCGAAGCAAGCGCTCGCGGCGTCGGTGCGGTCGATGGCCGCTTCATTTGCAGGGCGCGCACGTTATAATGGCGTCGCGCCCGGGCTCGTTATCTCTACCGATGACTACACCGCTGAACAGGAAGCGCGATTGGCGGACACGATGCCATTGGGCGCGCTTCCTTCGCCATCCGCTGTCGCAGAGGCCGTGATCTATCTGGCAAAGGCAGAAGACGTTACCGGGCAGATCATTTTCGTCGATGGCGGCGCGCATCTCAAAAGCTTCGACCGCGATTTCATGCACCTTTAACGCACCCGCCACACCATGATGCCCTTGCCTTTTAGCGGCAGCGGCTCGAGCCAGTCAGGCACGTTTCGTTTGGCAATTTGTGCCCACAGGCCGTTAGGGTTTTTCCGGGCATAAAGATCAAGCTCCTCCTCATCGGGGCAGAGCGCCAGATAGTTGATGCCGCGCGCGGTCATCAACTGCTTCGCAACATCGGGCCGCGACCGGAAAATTTCGATATGATCGTGCATCGCTTTTTCATTGCGATGATGGCTGCTCGCCAAAACGCTGTGCGGAGTTTGGGTAAGGATCATTGGCCCCATATCAAATGGAACCAGAAACTGTCCGCGCGGCAAAGCGGATAATGTTGCGACCGATTGCGCAGATTCGCATGACAGCAGTTTTGCAGCTGAACGCGCGTCATCGACGGTTTCCTGTTCGGGGGAGACATTCAATACCGCGTTTACAACCGACCCCGGCACCAGCAAAAATAGCATGGCCACGACATAAACGATGCGCTGTCTGGGCAGGCCACTTTGCCGGTATTGCACAAAGACATAAGCAATTAGTGCGGCGACGGGCACTACAGCATAGGCCGCTGCCACCGAGATCGTCCGGAAAACAAACAGCGACAGAATAAACGCATAGATACTGAAAAAGCTGGCGATCCGCAATTTTGATCGGTCAGTTTCATCCATTTTGCGGGCAAGAATGATGAAGCTGACAAGGCCAGCGATTGGACCCGCCATCAGAAACGCGGCGGTACGCACGTCCTGATGCCATACGGGCATGCCTTCTTTCACATTCACATACCAATAGTCGCGCACAAGCGGATCAAGAGTGCCAAACGCACCGTTCAAACATTCTGGCGCGCGCAGTAAAAGCACCACGCCAGCGGCGCCACCCGCAGTCGCAATTATCAGGGCACGCGCCAACTTGGATCGGGGGGCCATGTATAGGCCTGGGAGCATGATCGCGGAGGCGGCGAGGATTGCGATGATGTGCGGCGGCGAAACCGTGTCGCAATATATCGATGCGCCAAGCCCCTGCATCTGCGTCCCGAAGAATAGGGCCAGCGACGAAACAGCAAACCCGCTAATCGTCCAAAACAGGCGGGCGGCTTCGCAGGGCTTGGTTAGCCATTGCCAACCCAAGAACAGGAAAAAAGCCGCTGACATTGGCGCGCCTTCAAGCGATATATGAATCCATATTGCAAGCGCGGCCCCCAAAACCAACCCCGCCTTGCGGACATCTGCATGAAACAAGGATGCCAACGCCAAAACAGCCATGGTGATTTGCCACCCATGGTGATCAATACGCATTGGCCGCAATTGCATGATGAGCGGCACAGACATTGCCGCGATAATCGCTGCAGCAATGCCCGCATTCTTTCCGCCGACGCGCGAAGCTGTGCGGGCCAGAAGCATTATGATGACGCCGAAAAGCATCAAAGGCACTAAAGTTGACGCCGCTATTTCAGCGGCTGTCTGGCCAAATATGGGCGTGAGCAATATGATTATGGCCGTCAAAGGCAGCTCAATCAGGCGCGACCAGTGCATCAGTGCACCGTCGGGCGTGTTCAGCCGGTATTGCCGGTTGTCAAACCAGCTTTGGCCGTTCAAAAAGTCCCGCAATTGAGTCAGGCGCAATTGGTCGTCGGGGTCCCAGCCAGTGCCCGAACTTATATTGGGCCAGCTGCTGATAATCAGGAAAATGGACAGCAAAGCCCAAATGCCAAAAATGATGCGCGCGCGTGAGATACGTTCAATCATGATCGGCACGCATATCGGGCAGCTGTGTGCGGTCTACCGCATATATCTGAAATGGACCAATATCCGCCTGCCGCTTTAGCCAAGCCGGGACCTGTCCGCTACGCAATTGCGCGAGTAAGCCCAAGGGCGCTTTGCGTGCGTATAAAGCCAACTCGTAGCTTCCGTCGCATGTGATGAGAAACCGGATTTGACGGGTAGCGATAATATGCGCCGCTTGATCAGGTGCACCCGCGAACGTCCGGATGACATCTACCATCGCGGCTTGATTGCGATGGTGGCCAGACGCCACAACATTGTGGCGGGTGTATTGCAATATAGCCGGGTTTGTATCCAGTCCCGCCATAACGGCAGAGGCAGGTAGACGGTCCAAGGCCGCAGCAGCCAAGGTTTTCTGACAGGCCCGCGCCGATTGGACGAAATTCTTGTCGAATGCGGCAGATGCTGGATCAGCATTCGCCTCAGATGTGCTGATCGCATTCACCCCGATTTGTGCAGCAAAACTCGGCATCGTCAAAAAGATCGCTCCGATCCGCAGTCCCATCCGTGTAACGAGGGCTTTACGGCTTTCGGCAGCCATGAACATGCTAACCAGCATCGCCGCAAGCAGCAGATTGGCGATCATGATTGCATAGATTGCGGTCCGGCTGACAAATGCGCCAATGACGACGGTACCTGCAAACAGAAGGCCGAGCCGGATTTTATCCGGGCCTGACATTTGTTCGTTGGATAGCATGAGATAAATTAGCGCAACGGCACCGGCCAGAATGTATGCGATCGGCTGGACACTCACGTCCATCGGCACGGCCCAAAGCGGCAGGCCTTCCGCCGTCCGGTCGAACCAATATTCACGCACCACCGGGTCAAGCCCCGCAAATGCATCCCCTGCGCATTGCGGTGCCAATGACAGCAGCACGGCAGCGCCGCCAACTGCCGCTATTGCGCACGCGGCTAACCGAAAATAGACCGTCCCAAAAATTGCTACCCTTTTTTCCAAAAGGACCGCCGCGAAGACAACAGCAGCCATAAAGGACAGTGCGGCAATATGGACGGGAGACAAGGCATCGCAGAAATTCGGACTCGTCCAGCTTTCGGTGATGCTGAAAAAAGCAACTGTGCCGATTGCGGTAGATGCCAACGCAACAGGAAACTGCAGCCGCCTGCTTTCCGATTCCGGTGCAAGCTGCGGGAACACCCAATCAAGCGCCAAAAGGCCCAACATCAACGCCGCAAAGGGCAGACCCTCAACCGAAATCTCGATCCACAAAGCGCAAGATAGGCCCAGTATGACCGTTGGCCAAATCTTGGCCTGACGGTCGAATAATGCCCATATGGCGGACGCAAAGCAGACGATTTGCCACCCATGATGGTCAATGCGCATTGGCAGCATTTGCGTCGTAAACGGGACTATCGTGATAACCAAAGCAGCGGCCACGACAGCAACAGCCGCGCCAAAAAGACGCCGTATTGCGAGAGCATAAAACCAAAGGGCGGCGCCAAGCGTAAGCAACGGAACAATGCTTGCGGAAGCCTGCTCGGCAATAGCTTGTCCCACAACCGGCGTCAGAAGCACGATAAAAAACGCGAGTGGCACATCCACCAGTCGCGACCAATGCATGTCACCGCCGGCTGGGGCATTCATGCGATATTGCGTAATGTCCCACCAGCTTTGCCCCGCCACCCAATCGCGCACTTGAAGTATGCGCATCTGATCGTCAGGGTCGCCCGTTTTCCAGCTGAGAATGGCGTCACGTGAAATAAGTGCGATGGCGATGGCCGCGAATAGCCAAATGCCAACTATCAGCCGTGCAAAATGTCGTTCGGCAAAACTGGCCACGGCTATCGTGTCGGAGCTTGCCGGAAAATGACGACGTTACGCAGCAGATACGTGAGCAAAAACGACGTTGCGATGGCAGCAACTTTGGCAATGCGGGCATCCATGCCCAATGCTGTACCTGCACCAACCACCGCGATGGTGAGGACAAGGCCTAGCAAGGCAGAGGCAAGAAACATCGCCTTTTGCTGCGTGCGCGCAGCGGTTCCCTTTTCCGAAACCCGGTCATGAAACACCTTGCGGCTGGATAAAATCCAGTGGGCAAATATGCCAACTGAATAGCCAACGGCAGATGCAGCAGTGCCCGGTACGCCGGCTTCCAACAACAGCAGGAACGCGATCATATCGGTTGCCAGCGCGCCTACGCTCACTGCGACATAACGCAGGAAGACATTGCCGCGTAACCTGTTGGCCAGTTTTATCACCCGTTCACCCCCTGAATTGGTTACGCAAACATGCAGGCGGCTGAGCCGCCCGCATTTTGGTCCTTAAGCTGCCTTGCTGATATCGTCGACGTCAGCCTGACTGGCCGGTGCGATCCGCTTTGGTACGTCGCGTTCCGATGTCAGCGCGGCGGCTTGGCCTTCGGTGACCTTGGCCGCGATGACTTGCTGTTCGCCTTCGTCGCCAGCTTCATGATATTCAGCGTCTTCGTTAACGTTCCAGATATTGTAGACGCGGCTTCCGGCGGCGATGTTTTCGACCGTCAACATGGCGGTCATCATCGCATGGTCCTGGTTATTGTAACGGTGCATACCGTTACGACCGACCATGTGCAGCGTTGGATAACGCGCTTCCAACTCGTTACGCATAGCTTCGACATTGGCGGCATAATCATCGTCATAGACGGGATATGCC
>JBKBTH010000008.1:0-3971 GCA_046290915.1 Sphingorhabdus sp. | reverse complement strand
CATTTCCTTCTTGGCGAGTTCAATCAGGTCGGCATCCGACGACGCCCACAGATTGTCATTTTCAAAGCAGAAATATTCGAGACCAACGCACGCGATGGATGGGTCGGGAACCATTTCAGGTGACCAGCTGCGGAAGTTTTGAACGCGGCCAACCTGTACCTTGCTGTCGTGGATGTAGATCCAGTTGTCAGGAAACAGATCGTCCGAACGGATCATAAGCGCCACCGTCAGGAAGTCACGATAGCGTAGATTATTCGCCTGCAATGATGTTTGCGGAAGCGGATGGATACGTGCCGACAGTTCGCGCATTGGCGCGCTGCTGATGACATGCTTTGCGGTAATCACCGCCTCGCTGCCATCGGCTTTTGACGCCGACATACGCCAATCGCCATTAGCATCCTGCGCCAGTTGCTTGAAGCTATGCCCCATCAACACGGTGTTGCCCTTGGCCACGACAAAGTCGCGCGCGGCGTCCCACATCATTCCAGGTCCAAGCCGCGGATAACGGAATGTCTCAAGCAACGTCTTGGTTTCCATGCCGTCATTCGGCTTTTTGTTCAGACCCAAGGACCGTTTCAGGCCATCAAGAACGGCTGCACCAAGGCTAAGGCCTTTGATGCGCTGCGCTGCCCAATCGGCGGACATTTCGTCGCATGGCATGCCCCAGACCTTTTCGGTGTAGGTTTTGAAGAAGATCGAGAACAGCTTGTGACCGAACTGGTTTACGGTCCAATCCTGAAAGCTGCGGACGTTTTTGTTTGGAAAGGCTTTGGCCTTCACATAGCTCGCCATGCACAGAGTCGAGCGGATAATGCCAAGGTTAAACAAGGCTTCGAACGCGCGCAGCGGATAGCTGTAGAATTTACCTTCATAATAAATCCGGCTCATGCGCGGACGTTGAATGAAGTCAGCAGGCAAAATCTCGTTCCACAAATCGACAACTTCTTTCGATTTGGAGAAAAAACGGTGACCGCCGATATCAAAGCGATACCCGTCCACCTCGACAGTACGGCTGATGCCGCCGACATAGCGTTCGTCTTTCTCGATAACGGTAACGCTATAACCTTTTTTCGTAAGCAGATACGCGGCGGTTAGGCCTGCGGGTCCTGCTCCGATGATTGCTACGTCTACTGCTGCCTGGTCCTGCACTGTCATAAATTCCCCCTGAGAGAAGCTCTGCGGAAATCTCTGAACGAAATGCCCTAATGGATGGTTAACGAGGGGTTACGAACCGCCATTACGTAAGCGGCTGTCGCGACTGATTGTTGCGCAAAAGAACAAATAACTTGCTTTTGGCGCGATATTGTACCATTGGGCGCTCAAGCGCATGAGGCGAGCGGACGATACCGCCGCAGTATTGGCAGCGTGAGGGCCGCAACAAGTGGCCTCGCCAATCGAACAAGATGCGTAAGCTTAGAGGCTTCCCATATCACGCAGGGTTGTTTCCAACGGGTCGGCATAAGCTGCTCCCGAACACCTGCTGTTGCGCCCGTGCGGTCCTGTTTCAAGGATCTGCATCATGGGGCTGCGACGACTATTTGAAAGTATATTTATGTCTTTTTTCCAAGACCTGGGCCTTGCCCAACCTATCCTCAAGGCGCTTGAAGCCGCTGGATATGATACCCCTACCCCAATTCAGCAACAGTCGATCCCGTCATTGCTTGAAGGTCGCGACCTGTGCGGTATCGCGCAGACAGGCACCGGCAAGACCGCTGCGTTCGCATTGCCATCGCTTCACCATTTCGCAACCAAGCCAAAAGCGCGCCAGCCATATAGCTGCCGTATGCTTGTGCTTTCGCCAACGCGCGAACTTGCTGCACAGATCGCAGACAGCTTCCGCACCTATGGCAAATTCCTTGGCCTCAAGGTTGATTGCGTCTTTGGTGGCATGCCCATCTTCAGCCAGAAAAAGCGTCTTGCCGCCGGCGTAGATATTTTGGTCGCAACACCTGGCCGTCTCATCGATTTGATCGAGCAACGCGCGGTTACATTGAAGGACGTCGAAATTTTCGTTCTCGATGAAGCTGACCAGATGATGGACCTTGGCTTCATTCACGCATTGAAACGTATTGACCAGTTGCTGCCAAAGCAGCGTCAGACATTGTTCTTCTCGGCAACCATGCCGAAGGCGATTGCTGAACTGGGTAACCGCTTCCTTAACAATCCTGTGCGTGTATCGGTCGCACCTGCGTCAACCACTGCGGAGCGTGTTGAGCAATTCGTGACCTTTGTTGAACAGCGCGAAAAGCAGACCTTGCTGACGCTTAAGCTGCAAAGCGAGGACATTGACCGTGCGTTGGTCTTTACCCGTACGAAGCATGGCGCCGACCGCGTTGTGCGGGGCCTTGCCGGTGCCGGCATTCAATCTGCCGCCATTCACGGCAACAAATCGCAAGGCCAGCGTACCGCTGCGTTGCAGGCCTTTCGTGACGGCAAGATTAAAATTCTCGTCGCAACCGATATTGCGGCGCGCGGTATTGACGTTCCTGGCGTAAGCCATGTGTTTAACTTCGAACTTCCAAATGTGCCCGAGCAATATGTGCACCGCATTGGTCGTACCGCACGTGCGGGCCGTGAAGGCATCGCGATGAGCTTCGTTGCTGGCGATGAGCGCGGCTATATGAAGGATATTGAGCGCTTGACTGGCGTACGCGCCATGACGCTTGGTCTTCCAGAAGGCTTCCGCGCTGCTGTTGCTGCATTGCCACCCCCGGTTGCGGACAAGAAACCGCAACAGGCCCGTGGTGGCCGCGGTGGTGGTCAACCCGGTGGCGGTCGTACCAACTATGCGGGCAAGAAATTAGGCGGCAACAATGGTGGCACTGGCTTGAACGGTGAAACCCGCAACCGGACACATGCACCACAAGGTGGCTGGCAGCCAGCCATCGGACCACGTGACGGCAGCCGTGAAGGTAGCCGCGATGCGCGTCCGCGTAACGACAACGCACCAGCCAGTGACCGTCGTCCGACAGCCGACCGTGCATTTGCAGCGCGAAGCGAAAACCGTCGTGATCCCGGCGCACCTGCGCGGAATTACGGCCCAAAAAAGGGCGGTAACGGAAACTTTAGGGGCCCGGTAAAGCGCGCTGGATAAGCCTCAGTAATAAAGACTAACCGTCATGCTGAACTTGGTTCAGCATCTTACTTTGGGACGTCCGGAGTAAGACCCTGAAACCGGTTCAGGGTGACGGTTTGGTCATCAATGTCTGAAGTGGCGCATGCCCGTGAAGACCATCGCCAGACCAGCCGCATCGGCAGCGGCAATGACTTCATCATCACGCATCGATCCGCCTGGCTGAATAACCGCTGTTGCGCCTGCTTCGGCAGCGGCCAGCAAGCCATCCGCGAACGGGAAAAACGCATCTGAGGCAACGGCTGATCCAACGGTGCGCGGCGATGCCCAACCGTAAGTTTCAGCAGCTTCTTTCGCCTTAATCGCCGCAATCCGCGCGCTGTCGCGTCGGTTCATTTGGCCTGCGCCAATACCGGCGGTTGCTCCATCCTTGGCATAAACAATCGCATTTGACTTTACGTGCTTGGCTACGGTCCACGCAAAGCGGCAGTCGGCCAATTCCTGAGCCGATGGTGCGCGCTTGGTCACCACCTTGAAATCGCTGTCGGCAACATGGCCATTGTCCCGCGACTGCACGAGCAGCCCGCCCGTGATCGGCTTTATCGAGAGCCCGCCGCGTTTTGGATCCGGTAGATCACCGGTCAACAAAAGTCGCAAATTCTTTTTCTTTGCGAACACCGCCTTTGCGGCGTCATCGGCCGATGGTGCGGCCACGACCTCCGTGAAAATCTCGGTGATTGCTTCAGCGGTCGCGCCGTCCAGCGGACGGTTAACCGCAACGATTCCACCAAATGCCGATACGTTGTCGCACTCGAGCGCTGCACGATAGGCGTCGATCAATGTCTCGCCGGTTGCGACACCGCAGGGGTTGGCATGCTTGACGATGACCACGGTCGGC
>JBKBTH010000088.1:0-7170 GCA_046290915.1 Sphingorhabdus sp. | reverse complement strand
ACCCCCGGTACGAATTTTCGCGCATGGATGTTCATGATTTTGCGCAACCAGTTTTACACCACGATGCGTAAAAACTCGCGCATGACCAGTTGGGACCCGGAAGCCGCGGAACGTTTATTGGTAGAGGCTCCGCCGCAGCAGCACCATATCCATATGAGCGATGTCGAAAAGGCGCTGCAAAAGTTGCCAGCCGAGCAGCGCGAAATTCTGATGATCGTGGGCGCAGGTGGCGCGAGTTACGAAGAGGCAGCGGAAATCACCGGCTGCGCCATCGGAACGGTTAAGAGCCGGCTTGCACGTGGCCGTGTTGCCTTGGCGGCGCTTATCAATGGGCCTGATGAACCACCGCGCGTGAAAGCGCCTCCGCGTAAACGTACCACCGAAGCTGTAAAAGACCTACCGCATCCAAAGCCAAGCATATTACCATAAACGACGTCTACTGAGAGCTTCATTGGCATTTTTCCGACCTTTGACAATGCGACAGGGATTAATCCTGATTGTGTTCGCAGCCTTGCTGCCAGTAGTCATTGCAAGTTTTGTTCAGGGGTTTTCAACACTTAACAGCACACGGGAGATGGCAACGGGACGTCTGAGCGCGCATGCGAGCGCAATTGCCGAACGGCAACGTGATCCCTTCGTTATCGCGCAACATCTCTTGCTCGCTTTGGCCACCAACGCTGATGTCACGAAGATATCTGGTGGATGTGACGCGGCCCTGCGCGCTTCGCTTAGTAACTACGCGCCCGTGACGAACCTAGCACGAACAAGCGCCGATGGTGTCGTACGTTGTTCTGCCTTGCCCCATGAAGGGCAAATCAATTTGACCAACCAAGGTTGGTGGCAGCGGGGCATTCGTGCCGAGGGCATGACCATCACTAAGGCGCCCATATATGCGCCGATTGCCCAGCGCGAAGTGCTGTTCCTTATATTGCCCCTGCGGACCCCCGAGGGGCGGCAGGATGGCACTCTTACCGCGGCTATCGACATCGATTATTTGCGCAATGCGCTGTTAAAAGCGCAGAAGGACAAAGCAGGAACGGTCGCAATCATTACACGCGATGACGTCATTGTTGCCCAAGGCAACCAAAAGCTTGCCTTCACGCCAAACTTGGACGTCCGTCAGGATGTAGCGCAATTGGCAAAAGGGCGCGATGGCACGGCATGGATGTATACCTTCCATAAGCTTTACAGCTCGGAACTTTTTGTCGTGTATGCCGAACCCCGCGCGCAAGTGATGGCAACTGCAGTCTCACAGGTTCGTGCCAGCATATTCCTACCGTTGGTATCCATCTTGCTTGCGTCACTGGCCATCTGGATTGGAACCAGTCGCCTTACATTGGTGTGGCTTCGCGATTTGCGGACGGTTGCCGGTAGGTTTGCAAGCGGGGATTTCACAGGTGACCGCGCGCGATTTGAAAATGCACCTGAGGAAATTGCAGCGTTGAGCGCGGATTTGCACAGCATGGCGGACGTCATCAACCGGCGAAACAATGACCTTACACATGCGTTGGAAGCCAAAAGCTTGCTGACGCGCGAGGTGCATCACCGCGTTAAAAACAATCTGCAGATCATCAACAGCCTGCTGACCTTACAATCTGGGCGCGTACAGGAAGGCGCTGCAAAAGAAGTCTTGGCGCAAACGCGGGCGCGGATAAGCGCATTGGCACTGATTCACCGGCTCTTATACGAACAGGACAATGGCTATGACCGCGGCGAAGTGGCTATCGACAATCTGATGGCAGAACTGTGCGCCCAATTGCGCAGCGCAAGCCGAACATCGCCGAAAATTGAATTGAGCTGCCAAGCCAGCGATTTTCCTGTGCCGGTGGATTATGCTGTTCCACTGACATTGTTTGTCGTTGAAGCCGTAACAAACGCATTCCGTCATGCGTTCGTCACCGGATCAAAAGGTGCGGTAACACTGAAATTTCACTTGGCCGGAGATACTGCGGTTTTGGACATTTCTGACAATGGCCAAGGCTATGTTGTCAGTGACAAAAGCGGCCAAATGGGAACAGAACTGATGCGCGGGTTTGCCACGCAAGTCGATGGCAAGTTGGACATTACGAGCGATGTCGGCACTGGAACACGCGTCGTTTTGACGTTCGTATTGCCGCAAATGCCAGGGTTAAACGGCAGCGGCGCGATCACAGCATAGACTAATGCCGCCGATATAGTTGGAGGAAAAGATGTCAGGGCAGTTTCTAATTCGAAAACTGAACGCTTTCATTCCATTAAAGGCACATGGTGAGCAGGCAATCGACACACTGGCGTCCCGCCGGGTTAAATCCCTATTGCGGGGTCATGACATCATCAGCGAAGGCGAAGACCCGAAAACCGTTAACCTAATCGTCGATGGATGGGCTTGCCGGTACAAGATTCTCGAAGATGGCCGGCGTCAGATATTGGCTTTCTTCGTTCCGGGCGATCTAGCTGACCTGCATGTCTATATATTGGACGCTATGGACCATTCGATCGGATCGATCACACCGCTGCAATACGCCATGATCAGTCCTGATGAATTTGAACGATTGGGCGATGAGCATCCAAGGGTCCTGCGGGCGTTGTGGTGGGACTCTTTGCTTGGAGCATCTATACAGCGTGAATGGCTGGTATCCGTCGGCCAACGCAACGCTGTGGAAAGCTTGGCCCACCTTGCATGCGAGTTATTTTTGCGCCTGAAAATGGTCGGGCTCGCAGAAAATGGCCTGTGCCGGTTTCCACTGACGCAGTCGGACATCGGCGATGCGCTGGGGATGACTCAGCCACATGTCAGCCGGACAATCAAGGATTTGAACGTCACCGGCGTCGCCACAATTCAACGCGGTACGTTGCGCGTGAATGATCTCAATGGCCTGCGCGATCTCGCGGTGTTCAACCCCAATTATTTGCATCATCTGTATGAGGCGGCATTATAAAAAAGGCCCGCCAGTTTCCCGGCGAGCCCATTTTTATAGCATAAACGAAACGATTATTTATCGGTCGTGTCAGCGTTGTCTTCCATGGCATCGGCCTTAGCTTCGCCCTTTTCACGGACAGCTTGTGCATCCGCTTCCATTTTGTTTTCTGTGGTCGAATCCATACCGTCGACTGTCGTGTCAGTCGCGTCGGCCTTTTCTTCCATAGCGTCAGCCTGAACTTCGGCGTTATCGCGCACTGCATCAGCCTGATCTTCTTGTGCGTTCTCGGTCGCGCCGTCACATGCACCAAGCGTTGCAAGCGACAATGAAGCGGCGAGAATCATAATGGACTTTTTCATAGATATTTCCCTCTTTTAAAAATTAACGAACGCTACCGCGACGCATCAGATTGACGATCGCCAATAGAACTACTGCGCCCAAGAACGATGCGATCAACGACCGAATGTCGAAGTTACCGCTGGTGATAGGCGCGCCGCCGATCAGTGGCGTGATGATGAATCCTGCAAGGAAGGCACCTACAATGCCGACGATGATGTTCAGGAAAATGCCTTGTTGACCGTCAGTCCGCATTACGATGCTGGCAAGCCAACCCAAGATGCCGCCTACGACCAGAAGAATAATGATATTCATGTTAGTTCTCCCTTTCAGAGTGCGGGGAAAACAGTGCTCGGACCAATTAGTTCCCAATTTACAACTAAATCGTTCAATGGCGCTTATTCGGCGGTAGTCAGAGGAACCATGCCAGTCGCTACTTGTTGACTTTATCTGAGCGAACTCAAGTCACCTAGAAAGTGAGCATCATGGCCAATTCAGATATACAGAAGAAAACGACCAGCAACAGTTCCAACGGATCCGCGCAAGGCACAGCAAGCAATAGAAACAAGCCTAGTCAGGCGTCGCGACCTAAGACAGCAACGAAATCCACGAAAAGCCGGGGCGGACGTTCCAACAGCCAATCCAAATCTCAATTGCCAACTTGGTTTGGCACCGTTGCCTCAGTTGTCGGCGCAGTCGTCGCGGTTGGCGCGGGGCTATATGCAACACGCAACCAGTGGATGCCGAAAGCGGACGAGTGGAAGAATGACTTTTCGGCCGCGTTTGCACATGACGAAACCGACCAAGAAAATTTCGATCAAACGCGCCACGCTGGAACTGAATTCATGCGCGATCATCCAGGCGACGATTGGGAAGATGTTGACGATATGTCGGATGCATCATTCCCCGCCAGCGACCCGCCATCGTTCAATCCAGGCACAGCAGGCTGAAATTAGCTAAAGGTCGGGACAAGTCTTGCGCACTAGTCGTCGGATAATCTTCATTGACCAAACTTGAACAGGGCTGCGCGGGAGATCCGAGCAGCCCTGTTTGCTTTTCGTGACTTAATTTGGATCGGTAACCGGCGATTCCATTGGCGTTTCGTCCGGAATGCTGCCGGGGAAATCAGTGTCGCCTTGGTCGGGGGACACTTCATCGGGCGAAGTTCCGGGCACTTCATTCGGCGGGCTAAACGGCTTTGGATCCGGATCGATTGGATTTTCTATGTTGGTCATATAACCCCCAAATAAACGATGATCATCGCAACGACCGCAAGGGTCAGCGAAACTGCCAGAACGTAACGCACGCCCACGCCAGTCTTACCGGCCCGCGCATCTACTTTTCCCACTCTCATGCAGCTTCTCCTTAAATGCTGTGCCTTGGGATAACGCCCGAAGGTCAACTTTGGTTCAAACACGATTGCGTTTGCTTAGCGCTGTCGGGAGAAATGAGCGCGAGCAACCGCTGCTCCGCCGCCGTCAGGCCCTTGGTTTGGCGCTTGCCAAGAGCCGACAACAACGCAGATGCATCGTTGGACCCTGCAATCTCTAGCACCGCCGGATGAACGTAGCTTTTGCGCGCGATCGCTGGTGTGTTCCAGAGAACGGCCGAGGCCGCTTCACAGGCGACCTTGATCGATGGCTTCTTGGTCTTGCGTAGCGCTTCAAGTGCGGCAACGCTGCCGTGCCAGGTCCGAAACATTTTTGCGCTGATATGTTCGGCCTTTGAACTGGTTTTCAACCAGCCGTTAACATCGCCGCTGTCCAAGGGGTGCACGGCGCCATCTGCGCCAATATATTGAAACAGCCGCTTGCCGGGCAGATCGTGGATTTTTTCCAATATGCGCTGAAGCCTTTTGTCGCTCACGCTGCACCGCACTTGCTTCCCGCCCTTCGCGGTGAAACGCAGCTTCAACTGGTGGCGTTCGTAGCGAATGTTGCGCAACATCAATGTCGTCGCGCCCTGACTGCTGCGTGACCGACCGCCAATACGCATCGCGGTATGGTCGAGCAAACGCACGACGGCTGCTGTCGCGACGTCCTTGGCAAAAACGTCGCTGCGTTTAGCGCCTTTCAATATCGTTTCAACAGTCCGGCGGATTTTCGGCAGCGCATGACCAAAGCTGTAGAGTTGGTCGAATTTCGCCTCGCTGCGGGTTTCGCTCCACAAGGCATGATAGCGATATTGCTTGCGGTCTGCTTCATCAAACCCCGTAGCCTGAATATGGCCATTTTCGTCGGCACATATCCAGACGTCACGATAGGCAGGCGGAACTGCGAGCGCCGTTATGCGCGCAAGATCGGCTTTGGCCGACACGGCATTGCCGTCTGGACCGAGATACCTAAAGCGCTTGCCCCGCTTTATGCGGGCGATGCCGGGTTCAGAATCAGATACGTAAATGAGCCCGGCATGCATGTGGCAGCAGCACCCGCTTTAGTAGAATTGGCCGCGAATGGCGCCATTTGGATAATCGGACGTATTCACCTGAATATAATATGCGCCGGATGCGTTTTCGATCCGGTCTTCAAGCCATTCGGGACGGCTTACGCAATTCTTCCAGCCACCTTCATTCGCTTCGCGCATCCGCACAACGACTTGGCCATTTCTGCCCTTGCCACCGCGATGAATTGCGGCAGACGTTATAGTGCCAAGGCCGCGGACGTCGTTGAGGTCATAACAAATCTGGTTTGCTTCATCGGACACGCTTAACTCCGCTTTTGCATAGCCATCGGAATCACCACGTCCGCCAACAATTTCAGCACCGGTGAGGCTGGCACGTTTGGTTTCGGAAACCGCCTCTGCCACGCTTTCTTCCAGCGTCGCACATCCGCTGAGGCCGATTGCAAGAATCGGCGCCCAAATATGTATCGACTTCCAATTTTGGATCTTTGACATCCTCAGTCTCCTTTTCGTGCCGCCGGATTTGTCCGGAACTGTCCTGAAAACCGGAGAGCAAGACGAATGTTCCAGCCCATGCTCTGACGTTGCGCGCGGGGCGAAGATGCCACGAATGACAAAATCGGTATAATCACGACTTGCCGTGCGGCTTTTGTGTGATAGCAAAGGGCTATGGGCGGATTTCCTTTTAGCGCTATCGTCGGACAGGACGAAATGAAGCGCGCGTTGTTAATTGCTGCTGTTGATGCACGTATCGGCGGAGTGATGATTTTTGGGGACCGGGGCACCGGCAAATCGACGGCGGCGCGCGCGTTGGCCGCAACCTTGCCTTTAATCAAGGTCGTTGAGGGATGCAGGTTCAACTGCGACCCTGATCAGCCACATGCCTGCCCCGACCATTGCAGCAGCAACCGGGCGCGCAAAATATCCGTGCCTTTTGTCGATTTGCCCTTGGGATCGACCGAGGACCGCGTCCTTGGCTCGCTCGATCTCGAACGCGCGTTGGCGCATGGCGAGAAGCAATTTGAGCCGGGATTGCTGGCCAAGGCGCATCGCGGGTTTTTGTATATCGACGAAATCAACTTGCTTGAGGATCATGTCGTTGACTTGTTGCTTGATGTCGCGGCGTCTGGCGAAAATCTGGTCGAGCGTGATGGCCTGAGCATTAGGCACAAGGCCCGCTTTGTGCTTGTCGGCAGCGGCAACCCTGAAGAAGGTGAACTGCGTCCGCAATTATTGGACCGTTTCGGCCTATCAGTCGAAGTGCGCACCCCGCAGGATATTTCGCAGCGTGTCGAAATCATGAAGCGTTGCGACGCGAATGAACAGGATGGCGCAAGCTTTGCGCAAACATGGGCCAGCGAAGATGCCAAAGTGTTGCGGCATATCGCCCGCGCGAAGGCGGCATTGCCAATCGTCGAAACGCCCGAAAGCATCCTCATCGACATGGCCGAATTGTGCAAAACGGTTGGCGCTGACGGGCTTCGTGGTGAGCTGACCTTGATGCGCGCCAGCCGCGCGACCGCTGCACTTGATG
>JBKBTH010000087.1:0-7251 GCA_046290915.1 Sphingorhabdus sp. | reverse complement strand
GGAAATCGCTGGCGCGCGCAAGTCAGTGGTCGGCCTTGTGGTTCCAACCGGCTATTCATTCAATCTGGACGGCACCAATATCTATATGACGTTGGCGGCACTGTTCATTGCGCAAGCCGTCGGCATTGACTTGTCGCTATCCGATCAATTGGCTTTGGTGCTGGTCGCCATGATCAGTTCAAAGGGCGCGGCGGGTGTCACCGGTGCCGGTTTTGTCATCCTTGCGACAACGCTGTCGGTCGTGCCGTCGGTCCCGGTTGCAGGCATGGCGCTGATATTGGGCATCGACCGCTTCATGAGCGAATGCCGCGCGTTGACGAACTTCATCGGCAATGCCGTGGCAACGATTGTTGTCGCACGTTGGGAGGGCGCGCTGGATACTGAGCGTTTAGCGGCTGCCATGGCTGGCACACCCATGCCGTTGCCCGAGGAAGATATCGAACGACATGAGCGCAGCGGCCCGCGCAGCGAAGCTCTGGCAGAGACATTGGGCAAAACGTCATGATCGCGCGGCGCACCTTGTTGCAAAACCTCACCGTGCTGACGGCGATTGGCGCTCTGCAATTGGGCGGCCTTATGCCCGCTTTTGCTGAAGAGCGGGAAGAAATCCTATTATGGCCAGGTAAGCCGCCGGGTCAGGGCGGAGTGACAGGTCCCGAGAAACTTGGCGAAGCAGGCGCCGGGCTTGGCGCGCTGTCAAATATTTCGGTCCCGCGCATGCGCATTTATCGCCCGGCAAAACCAAACGGCGCCGCCGTTATCGTCTGCGGCGGGGGTGGCTATTTCCGCATTCAGTTGTTGAAGGAAAGCACACCGATTGCGCGCTGGCTCCAAGAGCGCGGCTTTACCGTGTTTGAACTGCTTTATCGCCTGCCCAATGACGGTTGGGATGCCTCCGCACCGTTCATGGACGCGCAGCGGGCGATGCGGATTGTACGCACAAGATCCGCCGAGTTCGGTGTCGACCCCAAGCAGATCGGCATTATGGGCTTTTCCGCAGGCGGGCACCTCGCCGGGTTTACAGCGCTGCAGCCCGAACGTGAGCTTTACGCCGGTTCAGACAAATATGAAAAAGTAAGCGCCAGACCCGATTTCTCGGTGCTGCTGTTCCCGGTTGTTTCTCTCCGCAAGCCATATGATACAACGCGCACCCGGCGTGAACTTATTGGCGAAACGCCCAGCGTAGAGGCAGAGAATGCTTGGTCTCTCGATACTTACGCCAGCGCGGACGCGCCACCGACCATCATCTTTGCATCAGCGGACGATAAAACCGCACCGCCGGGGCATGGCATCATGCTATTTGAAAAGCTCAACAGTGCCGGGGCATCAGCAGAGTTGCATATGTTTCGTGACGGCGGTCATGGCTGGGGCCTTGGCCGCCCGGAACAGGTGCTGAGCCAGTGGCCGGAAATGTTCGTCAAATGGTACGATTCAGGAAAAATACTACAAAACAAGCAGGGAGAATAGAGATGGGGACCAAGATACTACGCAAGCTGGCGTTGTTCAGCACAACCGCGTTGATGACCGCCAATATGGCGCACGCGCAAGATGCGGCGCCTCCCGTGGCCCAGTCGACGGAAGAAGCTGAACCATCGATCGTGGTGACTGGCTCACGGATTCAGGGCGCGCAGATCAACGACGTTCTGCCGGTCACCGTTTTGGACGAGCAACAGATCGAAAACACGGGTGCGTCATCGGGCGACGAACTGTTCCGTGCTCTTCCGCAGAACGGTACCATTGCGTTCAACGAACAAAATGCCACCACGCAAAACAACGTCCGTGGCGATGTCGGGTCGGTTAACTTGCGCGACTTGGGCACAGGAAACACGTTACTTTTGATCAACGGCCGGCGCATGAACTTGCATCCCGGTTTCCAAACCGAATTGCTGGTGCCCGTGGTCAGTCCCGACACCAACGAAATTGCACCTGGCAGCGTTCGCCGGATCGAAGTCCTGCGCGACGGTGCTTCAGCCATTTATGGCGCCGATGCGGTCGCAGGTGTGATCAACACCGTGCTCAAAGGCAATTTGAAAGGCGGTTTCCTTGAGGGCGACTGGCGTGCGTCGGATGGAACCAGCTTGTACAGCTATTCCATCAGCGGCGGGTTAGGGTTCGACTTCGGCGGCGGACGGGGCAATCTGACCGTGTATGGCGGCCATTTCCATGAAAACGGCCTCGGTTCGTCTGGCCGCGACTATTCGCGTGACGATGATCGCACGCGGTTGCTCGTTGGAACTGATTTCGAAGGGGAAGCCTCGTTCAACAACCGCAACACTTTCGGGCCGTTCGGTCAATTCGACATTCAGACGTCACCTAACAGCCGAACACCGATAAACGATGACGACTTCTATCTGCAGCCAAGCACGTTCACTGGCTGCCGCATGGATTTCCGCAATGGCATCTGCGCCCGTAACGGCGAAACGCCCGCCGCTGCGGTGCGTTATAACACCATATTCGGCAACTCGCTGATCAGCCGCAAGAACCGCTATAATGCGATGGCACTGCTGAACTACGAACTGACCGACAATGTCGAAGCGTATTTCGAAGGCAGCTATTATCGTTCGGAAAACCAGCGGTTCAATGATGCATCGGCTATCTTGAGCGCGGTACCCGTAGGCATTTCGCGTAACGCCTACTGGAATCCCTTTGGTCCGACTACGCTCGTTGGCGGCGGGACCAATCCCAATCGTCTGCCTGGCACAACTATTCCCACGACTGGCGCTGATCTGATTATGGAGCGCTATCGCTTTGTCGATGGTGGCAACCGCAGCGTTTTGGTCGACAAGGACGCATACCGCCTTGTCGCGGGTCTGCGCGGTAATTTCGGGTCGTGGGATTTTGACACCGGGTTTGTTTATTCCGAATCGAAGCTGACGGATCTTGAAACCAACCGTGTGTCGCTCACCGCGATGCAGCAATCGATCAACCGGACGACGCCTGATGCCTACAATCCGTTCAACGGCGGATGCCTTAATGACCCCGGCCAAGGAGACTGCACTCCAAACCCGACGGCTGTATTCGACACTTTCCGTATCAACGTGTCCCGCAAGGGCGGCACCAGCCTCGCACTGGCAGATTTTAAGATCAGCCGAGACGACCTAATCGTTCTACCCGGCGGCAACGTTGGTGTTGCAACAGGTATCGAATGGCGTCGTGAAACCTTTTTCGATGATCGGGATCCGCGTCTTGACGGTACGATCACATTTACCGACAGCGTGACCGGTGTGTTCAACGGCAGTGACGTAGCAGGGACCAGCCAGTCGCCAGATACAGATGGATCGCGTACGGTCTATTCGGCTTATGCCGAATTGTTCGTGCCGTTAGTCAGCGAAGACATGAATATTCCGCTGGTCGAGGCATTGAATGTCCAGATGGCCGGGCGGATTGAGCGGTTCGAAGATATCGACGCAACCGCTATGGTTCCGCGTGTTGCCGCTTCATGGACGACCATCCCTGGCGTCACATTCCGGGGCGCATGGTCGCAAGGCTTCCGCGCGCCAAATCTGGCGCAAGTCAACGATGACGGCACGACCCGGTCCAATACGCGCGACGATTTCGTGTTTTGCCAGGCACAGGTCAGGAAAGGCCTCCTATCCGGCCTCGACGCCTGCCCAGGTGCCGGCGTCATCAGCTTCCGGTCGGGCGCCCGAAGCCTGAAGCCGGAAGATAGCGAAAGCATAAACCTTGGTGTCGTGCTTGAGCCGAAGTTTATTCCGGGTCTGACACTGACTGCGGACTATTGGCGGGTGAAGCAAACCGGGTTGGTTGGCACGTTCGGCGACGACAACGCGATTGCGCTCGACCTGCTGCGTCGTCTCGGTGGCAGCACCAATCCAAATGTTATTCGTGCCGCTCCAACTGTCGATGACATCGCTTTGTTCACTGGTACTGGCCTAGCCCCGACAGGCAGGATCGTTCAGGTGCTTGACCCCTATCTGAACCTTGACAGTCGTGTGTCAAAGGGTTGGGACTTCGGCATGGCTTACAGCGTGCCGGAATTCGGGGCGGGCAAGTTCCGCCTCCGCTTGAACGCGGCACGGCTGAACAGCTTCGTCCAGAGCGCTGGTGTTGACGGCGAGGAACTGCTCACGGGCATTGCTGCAGGTACGCTGCCGGCTGACGTCACGGTTGGCGGGCTAGGTGAATTGCTTGAAATCGATGGCCGTCCCAAATGGCGCGTCAGCGGATCGATCAATTGGGAAGCTGGTCCAGTCGAGATCGGCCTGTTTGGTCAATATACCGGCAAGGTATGGGACACCAGCGTCGTCCGCGACATATTGTTGGTTTCGGATGATCCAAATGCCAACTTCTACCGGGTCAACGATCAGTTCCTAACCAACCTGTCGGTTTCTTACACGATCAACAACGACACCGCGCTTAACGGAACCCGGCTGCGCTTTGCGATCAACAACCTGTTCGACAAGGATCCGCCTCTTGCTGACGAAACCTATGGTTTTTACAGCGAACTGTACACGGCACGCGGGCGGGTATTCCACGTCGAACTCCGCAAGAAGTTTTGATGTGATGCGGCGGGCAGGAACTTGGTTATCGCTCGCCTCGTGGATTGGGATCGGGTCGGTTGCGCACGCGCAGCCACCCGCGCCCACTTCATCGCTGTCGGGATGCCAGACGGCACAGGGCCGTGTCTATTTCGACTTTGAAGGCGCGTCGCGCTCAACCTGTTATGTGGAGGATGAGCGGACGCTATCGATCCTCGTTACACCCGAACATCTCCCGCCGATTAACCCCAGCCCATGGTACGCTTTCCGATACATCGCTGCCAAAGGCGGCACGTTGACCGTCAATGTCCGATATGTCGGCGCGCGCCACCGCTACGCGCCAAAGTGGCGTGGGCGTGGCGACCCATCGGCATTTTTGGTGACTGTGGCACAGGATAAACAAGCGGTGTCGATTACGCTGCCGCCGGGAGAAGGCGTCGTCAGCGGCCAGCCGCTGGTCACATCGGCGCTTAACGACAAACTGCTCGGGGAATTGGCAAAAAGCGGGCGGGGTAAAAGGATCCTATTGGGTCGCTCACACGATGGTCGGCCCATCGAAGCCGTGCGGCTAGGCAATACCGGCGCCCCGCGTCTTGTGGTTTTGCTCGGCAGGCAGCATCCGCCCGAAGTGACAGGGGCGACGGCCATGCATGCATTTTCGCTGACGATTGCCAATCAGATCCGTTCAGGTGCCATCGACCGCAAGCAGTTTCAGTTTCTGATTGTGCCATTACTCAATCCCGATGGAGTCGCCCGCGGCCATTGGCGTGCGAACCTTGGCGGCGCGGACCTCAACCGAGATTGGGGCATATTCAAGCAGCCAGAAACGCGCGCAGTCAATGAATGGCTGGCCTTGTTGCCAACAAAAGTACGGCCGGTGTTGATGCTCGATTTCCACTCCACCAACCGCAATCTTTTCTATGTGCAAGGTGACGAAGCCAATGCGCAAGGCAAGGCGTTCCTCGCTGCGTGGCTCGGGGGCAAGGAGAACGCCTTTCCCGGATATCCGTTCAAGATCGAACCACGCGACGCCAATCCCGGTTCGGGCACGACCAAGAATTGGTTCAGCGCGACCTATGGTATCCCTGCCTACACCTATGAGGTCGGAGATGACTCAGACCCTACGGCAGTTCGCGCGGCAGCGGAGGCGTTGGCGCAAAATTTGATACCATCTCTGGGTATGCCGCTTAAAGAGTGATGCGCGGGCATCTGTGCAGAGCGGATGTTCAGCTTGAGCCGGAGATTTGTTAATGAGTGTTCCAATGACCCATCGCGTCGCAGCTTTTCTCGCTTGTATCGGGTTGTCTCTGGCGGCCGAGACTGCGTTAGCAAAAGATTGCGATCCGCTTGCGGCCGGATCGTCGCAGATTGTTTTCACCGACTGGTCAGGGCCCAAACTGCCCGTTTTCGTGCACAAGCCGCAAACAGCTGGATCCGATAGCCGTATCGTTTTTGTCATGCACGGCGTGCAACGTGACGGCGACCGTTATCGGGACGAATGGCGCGATCTGGCCGAAAAGCACGACCTTATCGTCGTCGTGCCGACATTCGGTAGGAATGATTTTCCCACCACCGGCTCTTACAATCTTGGCAACATTGTCGATGAAAAGGGCCGCAAAAATCCAAAAGCGAAATGGTCGTTCTCGGCAATTGAGCCGTTGTTTGACGATATCGTTTGCCGCGTCTCTGGTAAACAGCGCGGCTATGCGCTTTATGGTCATTCTGCCGGCGGGCAGTTCGTGCATCGCTACGTCGCCTTTGCCGATGCACCCCGGATGGAAGCGGCAGTTGCGGCAAATTCGGGATGGTACACGATGCCGGACGATGGAGCCTTTCCTTATGGCTGGGGCGGCGATGTGACAGGGCTGGTCGCGCCCGCAACGGCGTTTCAGCGGCCACTCACCATCTTGCTTGGAACCGAAGATATTGACCGCAACGATCCCAACTTGCGCATCAACGCGCAGGCCGACAAACAGGGGCAGACGCGTTTCGACAGAGGGCACGGTTTTCTCGACGCGGCACGGAAGCGGGCAGGCGACGCCGCGCCGCCCAGGTGGAAGATTGTGTACGCTCCGGGGCTCGGGCACGACAATGGCCGGACCGCTCCGTTCGCCATTCCCCATCTGCTGGGGACAAAGGCGAGCGCGCCATCGCTGCAAGTCGCCGTTCGCGCTAAAACTGCGATTGCGGAATTGCGGTTTCGCAAGGACGTCGCCGAGGCTATGGCGACGATAGTTGAACTTGAAAGCGACTGGGCCATCCAGCGGCTCATCGAACTGACCGAAATACCTGCCCCGCCATTCGAAGAGGAAAAGCGCGGGCTGGCTTTTGCCCGCATGTTGCGTGAAATCGGCGGCCTCGACGTTCGAATTGATGAGATTGGGAATGTGATCGCGCGGCGCAAAGGCACCGGGTCAGGCCCAGCGGTCATGTTGGCAGCCCATCTCGATACCGTGTTCGCCAAAGACGTGAACGTGACGGTAAAACGCGACGGAGACCGGTTCACCGCCCCAGGCATTGGCGATAATTCACGCGGTTTGGTGTCGCTTTTATTGGTTGCCCGCGCGCTGGAACGGCATGCGATTAAAACCGAACGGGATATCCTGCTCGTCGGGACGGTGGGGGAGGAAGGCACGGGCGACCTGCGCGGCATGCGCCATATCTTTGCCCAGTCAAACCACGCGATTGGCAGCGTCATTGCGATTGATGGCGGAGAGATGGGGCGGCTGATCGACACAGCAGTCGGGTCAAA
>JBKBTH010000086.1:0-7331 GCA_046290915.1 Sphingorhabdus sp. | reverse complement strand
GCCGATGCTGTAAGTGCCAGCAGGCGTATTTGGAGCGACAGAAACCATGCCGGTAGCGGGATCAAGCGTGACACCCGGATTGGACGCAGGTGCTGTAACCGTTAGGGCAACCAACGCGATATTGACGGGTTGCCCGTTCAGGCTGTCGTTGACCAACGCATTGACCAGATTGGAACCCCCGGCGATGCCGGCGACATTTCCGGCATTGTCATTGGTGGCAGCAATTGGTGCGGCATCGACGATGATTGTGACTGCGCTGGTCGCGCAATTGTTAGGGTTGAGCGTCTCGCAAATCTGATACGCGATGGTGTAGGTGCCAGCTGGCGTACCGGGTGCTACCGAGACCACGCCAGTTGCCGGATCTAGCGCGACACCAGGGTTGGCTGCCGGGCTGGTCACAGCCGCCGTGATCATCGCCGGGACCACTTGTACACCGTTCAGTGTATCATTAGCGAAGGCGTTGATGGCAGCCGGGTTACCGATTGCACCGTTAACGGCGGGCGGCGCATCAGGCATTGCCGTAATCGGGGCGGCGGTCACCACAACGGTGACAACGCTGCTGGCACAATTGGCCGGATTGACCTGTTCGCAAATCTGGTAACCGATTGTGTAAGTGCCAGCGGGCGTATTTGCCGGAACATCGACAAGCCCTGTTGCTGGATCAAGCAGCGGAACCGGAGCTCCTGCATGCGCGGGCGTTGCCGCAGTGGTGACCGTCAGGTTTACATTGGCAGCTAAAACCGGCGCGCCATTCAACGTGTCGTTGGCGAGCACGTTGATGATGTCATTGCCGCCGGGCGTTCCGTTGAGCGATGCAGGCGCATCAGGCGATGCCAAAATAGGCGCAGCTTCTACAACAACCGTAACCGTTGCGGTTTCGCAGTTCGTTGGGTTGGCCGTTTCGCAAATCTGGTAGGTAATGATGTAAGTGCCAGCCGGCGTGCCGGGGGCGACCGAGACCAGACCGGTTGCAGGATCCATGGCAACGCTTGGATTCGAAGCGGGTACGACGATCGTCGCGGTGATCGCGGCAGGCACAACAGGAACGCCGTTCAGCGTGTCATTGGCAAAAGCATTGATCGCAGCGGAATTGCCCGTTGCGCCATTGATCGGAGTCGGCGCATCGTCCGTTGCACCGACGGGCGATGGATTGACAACCACGGCAACCGTCGTTGTCGCGCAATTCAGTGGATTCAGCCGTTCGCAAATCTGATAGCCGATGGTGTAGTTGCCCGCCGGGGTGCCCGGCGCGACCGAAACCTGACCCGTAGCCGGATCAAGCGCTACACCTAGGTTGGATGCAGGCGCTGTTACCGTCAAATTGACATTGGCAAGTACAACCGGAATGCCATTCAGACTATCATTGGCTAAGGCATCGACGAGGTTCGCGCCGCCCGAGGCAGTGGTTACCGCCGCTACGCTGTCGTTTGCAGCAGTAATGGCTGCGGCAACGACATTAACTGTGACCGTCGCGTCACGGCAGTTTGAAGGGTTCAGCGTTTCGCAGATGGTGTAATTGATCACATAGCTGCCAGCGGGGGTACCGGGTGCGACATCCACGTTGCCGGTTGTGGTGTTGAACGTCAGGCCTGCAGGAACGGTCGCTCCAGCGGCCAGCGACAGCGTCGCATTCGCCGGTGACGCGGCTGCGCCATTAATCGTATCTCCCGCAAAGGCGTTGGCTACTGCGGTCGCGCCCAGAGCACCGTTAACGCCCGAAGCATTGTCATTGTTGGCAGCAATCGGTGACTGTGAAACGACCACCGTTGCCGTATTCAACGTACAGTTAGCTGGGTTCAGTCTTTCACACAGCTGATAGACGATGTTGTAAGTGCCTGCAGGCGTGCCCGCAGGAACATCAATCAGGCCGGTGGCGGGATCGAGCATAGGCACAGATGCACCGGGGCTGGCTGGTGTAGCAGGCGTCGTGACACTTATAGCAACAATAGAAAGCGTTGCTGGCAAACCATTCAGCGTGTCGCCATCGAGAACATCGAGGATGCCGGTCGCTCCAGTCGCGCCGTTCACACTCGAAATGCTATCCGGATCGGCAATGACCGGAGCCGCAGCAACTACCACGGTCACGCTGGAACTGGCGCAATTTGTGGGGTTTGCAGCTTCGCAAATCTGATATTCGATCGTGTAGACGCCAGCAGGTGTGTCCGCCGGAACATCGACCAGACCCGTCGCTGGATCAAGGACAGGGACCGGTGCGCCGGGTGTCGCTGGCGCCGCAGGTGCTGTTACAGTGGCGATGACTGCGGCAGGAATAACAGGCGCGCCATTTAAGCGGTCATTGGCAAATACGTTTATGACGTCATTGCCACCCGCGATACCGGAAACCGACGGTGGGGCATCCGGAGCAGCCGTGATAGGGGTAGGATCAACCTGAACGACAATGTTAGCGAGCGCGCAATTCGTCGCGTTGAGTTTTTCGCAAATCTGGTAGGCAATGATATAGTTGCCCGCGGGCGTTCCAGGTGCCACTGCAACTTGACCCGTGGCGGCATCAAGGGTGACGCCGGGGTTGCTGGCCGGTGTCATGATAGCCAGATTGACACTGGCGATAACGACCGGTGCACCGTTCAGCATGTCATTGGTCAGAGCGTTGACGAGATTATTTGCGCCGCTCGCGGTGGTTACGGGTGGAGCGCTGTCATTTGACGCTGCGATCGAGGCTGCCGATACTGCGACTGTAATCGTCGCATCCTCGCAGTTGGCGGGATTGGCTATTTCGCAGATGCGGTATCCTATTGTGTAGCTTCCTGCTGGCGTACCGGCCGGCACAGCAACATTGCCGGTGGCCGGATCAAGCGCTGGAACCGGCGCACCTGGTAACTGCGGAGTTGCTGGCGATGTGATTGTTGTGCTGACGGCAGACGCGCTAACTGCTCCACCATTCAACATGTCATTGGCGAAGGCATTGAATGCGGTTGGATTTCCGGTGGCACCGTTAACCGCAGGAACTAGATCATCATTCGCGATTATTGGCGCGGGGTTTACAACGACGGTGACTGTGTTCGTCGCACAATTGGTCGGATTGGCTATTTCGCATATCTGGTACGCAATTGTGTACGTTCCAGGGGGAGTCCCGGCCGCTACTGATACCAGCCCGGTTGCAGGATCAAGCGTAACGCCAGAGTCTGATGCAGGTGTCGTTACCGTTAGGTTGACGTCGGCGATCAAAGCGGACGTCCCGTTAAGCTGGTCGTTGGTCAATACGTTAATGATGTTGGTCCCGCCGTTCGCGCTGTTCACAGTGGCAGGCACATCGGGCGCTGCCGAAAGCGGGGTAGGAACTGTCACCACAACCGAAGCGCGCGCAACGGCGCAATTTGTAGGATTGCCGATCTCGCAAATCTGGTAGTCGATGGAGTAGTTTCCGGCAGGTGTGCCTGGCGCAACCGACACCAAACCAGTCGCTGGATCAAGCGTGACGCCGGGATTGCTGGCAGGCGTGACGACGGTCAATGTGACTGTCGAAGGTATCGGCACAACGCCCTTCAGCGCGTCGTTGCCAAACACATTATAGGCATTAGAAACACCTGCGTTACCGAAAATGGTGCCTGACTGGCTGTCATTGGCTGCTGCAATCGGGGCACTGATCAACGCGGTTCGGGTTGGGTCGCCATTATCTGGTCCAGGTCCAGAGGTTGCCGTGCCATTTCCGTCGCCAGGATTGGACGAATCCGACACGTCGTTCACGGCAGTGCCCGCGGCGGTCTGCCCTGTGCCAGTTGCGCTGTTGCTCACGTTGCCATCAGTTAAATCGGCCGCAACCAGCGTATAGGTAGCCCTGAAAGTCCATTGCTCGGAAAGATCGAGCATAGCATCGCTATTGGCGTCGCCCGCGTCGTAAACAGGGGTAGGCAACGTGCCTTTCCCAGTGAACGCGGTTTCAGATACTGACACGTTTTGCAACGGTTCGGCACCATAGGCCCTGACGCGATAAATATAGTCGATCGTTTCGCCGACCTGCCCATATGTATCGCCATTGGTGTCGTTGAAGACACTGCTTTTTGTGACACCGACGCCTGGATACCATACGGTTACGGTCGCAGCGTTCGAAGCCACGCCCAATGCGTTGTCCACGGTATATTGGATGGTGGTAGCGTAGCCTTTAAACGAGGGATCGGGCGTGAATGTCAGCTCACCCGTGGCATCATCGTAGAGCCAGACGCCTTCGCCCGGCACGGTGAAGCCAATCACATCGCCGCTTGCGTCAGTAATTACGCTTGTCGCACCCGTGGGTGCAGTCAGGTTGACCGAAGTCTTCGCAAATTCGGAAGGCAATAACGAGTTATTGTTTGTTGCGTTGTTATTCTGCGTCGCGAAGGAATCGTTATTGAGGATATTCAGAACGGTAGGAGATCCCGGGCCCCCCTCCTGGCTATCATCGGCCGCGACTGGCGGATTGAAATCGGCGCATTCATAGTCAAGAGTAGTGAAGGCAGAATAGGTTGGGTTGTCCAGGCGGATCAAGAAGCCATTATTGGCGGTCCGACCCATGTTGAAGATCGACCTGTCGGGATAGAATATCTCAAGGCCTGACCGGGGTTCGTTGTTGTAATTGGCATCACCTATCAGACTGAATATGTCCGCTTGGCTCGCGACTGTCCCGAATGCGCGGCCAGTTGTCGCTGATGCGTCGATCCGGACCCATCTAATATCACCGGCACAAACGGGCGCAAAAACACGTTCGTTATTCGGTCCGTCCACATCGTTAAACTGCACATGGATATCGGCAACCACCGGAACGCCGCCGCTATTGGTCGCAATGTTATAGGTCCCGGCGCGATAAAGACGCCATTCGATCAACACGTTGTCTTGTCCAATAGACGTGATCGACGGGCGGTTTGTTGTCGTCGTCCAGTTATGGTTCAACGTCGCCGATGTCATTACGCCAACAATGTCGACGGTTTCCGACCCGACCGTACCCGCGTTCGTCCAAATGGCACGCTTCCCGGCACCTGAGCCAACTTGTGTCGGGGCGCCGACATTGTTGATTGTCAAAGGCGGAGCGGCAACCACCCCCGTGCTTGCTGCCAGTACAGAGGCTCCCAGCAACCATTTTGCTTTTCCGATCAACCGATTCTTGGTCGATTTCGAACGCTGCTCAACGCCGCGCGTCTTCGAACCTGTGTGCCACTGAATACCCATTCCCAATCTCCAAATCGGACTGCTTCGTCGGGAACGGGAAATTGACGAATAAGGTTAATTATATGTCAAATGATTGATTTACTTACAATATTTTACGAGTTGCAGTATCGTCTAAATTGCTGATGCATGCCGCGTCGGCTTACCAATTTTGGGAAACTGACAGCAGCCTCACCGGAACAGTCAAAATGTGATGGGTCATTAAATGGCGGCCGGTCGGCAACCTGAATTGTTGATCAAAGGCTTGGCTGGCAAGCCAAGGCGCCTTGTCACCGACTGCGAAATTCGCCAACTTGGCTCGTGGTTGAAATCGCATACCAGACAGCGCACAGCGCTCTGCCCTCTTCGCGCGTGCCGATGTCGCGGCGATCAATGATCGTTGCTGGCCTTTCGACCGTTGTTGAATGGTATGATTTCACGCTGTACCTCTATTTTTCGACGGTGTTGGCTCGGGTGTTTTTCGGATCTGGCCCACAATCGATGACAGAGACGCTTGGCGGCTTTGCTATAGCTTACCTGATGCGACCAGTCGGAGCGCTGGTTTTTGGTCATATTGGTGACCGGCTGGGGCGACGGTTATCGATGCTGGGTTCGATGGCTTTGATGACCGGAGCGATGCTCGCAACCGCGATGTTGCCGACTTATGCTCAGATTGGCCCGCTTGCCGGCGTACTTTTGATCGCACTGCGCTGTTTGATGTCGTTCTCGGTCGGTGGCGAATATACCGGCGTAGTCGCCTACCTGATGGAAGGTGCAAAGGACAATCGGCGGGGATTGATCACCAGCTGCGCATCGGCGGCAAGCGAGGTCGGCGCGCTGCTGGCGGCCGGTGCAGCGACACTAACCGTTTGGGCTGTGCCTGAAGAGATGCTCGTGTCGTGGGGATGGCGGCTACCCTTCTTGTTCGGCGCAGCGCTCGCCGGCTTGGTCCTGATAACGCGCGCAGCGCTGGAAGAGACGCCGGAATTCCTGCGTCAGCGCGATGCCGGTACGGTGCCGGAAAAACCGATCCGGCAGACGCTGACGCGACACCGCAGCGCTATTGCGCGCGGCTTTGCGATCTCTGCGCTGGGTTCAATCACTTATTATGTGGGCATCACGTACGTACCGGCGTTTCTTGATGCCACGGGCACCATGCCAGAAGCGCGCGCGCTATCAATCTCGATCCTTGCGGCGCTGACGGTCATACTGGTAACGCCCCTGATAGGGCTTGCGTCCGACCGTTTTGGTCGTCGTCCCATTCTTCTGGTGCTGGCTCTTGGTGGCATATTTCTGCCAACAGCTATGTTTGCAGTCATGGCCGGTAGCGGAGCTGCGACTTGGGCCGGTGCAATTGTTTTGGCTGCACTCGGCGGAGCAGTAAGCGCAGTCGGCGCTGTCACGACTGCCAAGCAATTCCCCGGCGAGGGTAGACTAAGCGGCCTTGCATTGGGCGCGACAACTGCAACCGCAATATTCGGTGGTCTCACGCCTTTAATTGCACATCTGTTGGTAACAAACAGTGGATGGGCCGCAGCACCTGGCGCAATGATAGCATTTGTTGCAGTATGCGTAATCATGGTGTTTTGGCGTATGCCAGAGACTGCGCCAATGTACGCCAGACCCTGAGATGATTTCACGCGCGGCAAAGTTTGTAAATTGACAAGGATGCCCGCACATAGGTTGACAGGACCCTTTTGCCCCATTCTGCGTCATCAGGACCATCCATTTTAGGTCGTGAATATGTGGCAATTTCTCCAGAAAACCTTGTTCGATGAAGACAGCCACGGCAATGTCGGCATTGCGGGGTTCACTCCACCGTCACAGATTTCGCCAAATTGCGTGGCTGGTCGACATCGGTGCCTTTGGCGCAGGCCACGTGATAGGCGAGCAACTGAACGGGGACGGCATACACCAATGGCGCGATTAATGGGTGCACGCTTGGCATTTCGATAGTGGCAAGGCAGCCCTCGCCTGCTTCGGCTATGCCCTCAGCATCGGAAATAAGCACAACCTTACCGCCACGGGCGCGGACTTCCTGCATGTTGCTGACGGTCTTTTCAAACAACGGCCCACTTGGTGCGAGGACGATGACGGGCACTGCTTCGTCGATCAACGCGATTGGTCCATGCTTCATTTCGCCTGAGGCATAGCCTTCGGCATGGATGTAGCTGATTTCCTTCAGCTTAAGCGCG
>JBKBTH010000085.1:2296-7338 GCA_046290915.1 Sphingorhabdus sp. | reverse complement strand
ATCCGCGTTTTGAAAGAGCGCATCCAGGTATTGGAACGTATCGCGACCGACAATAACAGCGCGAACGACATCAACCGTCAGATTGAAGAACTGCGCAGCCGTTAACGGCGCGCAAGCAGAAAGGAAGGACCATGCAACAGGATCCCAACTTCTACATCATCATTGGTGCCTTCACGGTGCTGTGTGTCGGGATAGTGTCGTCATTAAGCCTTAGAGGCTGGCGCGACTGGATTGCGCTGAAGCATGCTGAGCTTGATACCCTGCGTCATGGAAATGATGCACCTGTACCCTCGGCGACATCGCGCATTGAAGTTGCCGATTTGAAAGAGCGCGTGAAAAGGCTTGAGGCCATTGCAGCAGGGATTGATATCTAAGTCACGCGGCCATATGCGCAGTGCATGACAACACTCGCCGACATCACAGAAGAATATGAATTTCTTGAGGCTGATGACCGTTACCGTTTGCTCATCGACCTTGGTCGCGAATTACCTGAAATGCCCGCTGCCCTCAAAACCGATGCGACGCTGGTTCGGGGATGTTCGGCGAGCGTATGGGTTTACCCTGTGACTGAAGATAGCGCGCTTACATTTATGGCCGACAGTAACGCCGCGATTACCAAGGGTATCATCGCGTTGGTTCTGAAAACGGTCGAAAACAAAAATGCAGCAGACATTTTGAATACCGATATCGAAAGTGCCCTCGCGCCGTTTGATCTCAAGAATCAGCTAAGTTCAAACCGGACGCAGGGCATTC
Organism: Sphingorhabdus sp.; assembly: GCA_046290915.1. Taxonomy (GTDB): domain Bacteria; phylum Pseudomonadota; class Alphaproteobacteria; order Sphingomonadales; family Sphingomonadaceae; genus Sphingorhabdus_B. The sequence goes on along the minus strand of JBKBTH010000085.1, from coordinate 6,585 downwards.
CCAATATGATTTCGCTTATCCGTGAGACCGCAACGCGTTACGTGGGCTGAGCCGGACATATACCCAGCCATTCCGCAAGCGCAGGTAAGCGTGGCAGCAACAGCCTGTCAAACAGCCACAGCGCAATGAGCGATATCGCCAGCAACGGTAGCAATAATGCCATAACGCCGATAATTATCACAACGCCGTGCATTTTAAGCGGCACAGTTGGAACGGGCGGCGCGCCGAGCGCGTAATCCGGCTTGCGCCGTCGCCACATCAGGAATCCCGACACAACCAAGGCGAGCAAACCGACCGCGGTGAGCACCCCGACAAGCTGATTGATCCAGCCGAATAACTGCCCCTCATGCCACGCTATCCCATAATTGACGACGCGATCAATGACGTGCTTATCGGCAAAACCCCTCCGTGATATTTCCTGGCCCGTTGCGACATCAAACGTGATCTCGCGATTCAATGGCCGGTTCTGGGCCTCCGACTTAATTGTCCAGACCATTTGTGTGGGAGGACCAAAATCCTCTGGCGCGCCTGGCGGTTTTACCAACACCGGGTGCGGCAGCCTTTCCGCTTTTGCCTTGGCGACCATGTCGGCCAAGGCAACCGGAGGAATTTCGGCAGCATCCATTTTCATCATAGCACCATGATCATGCTCGGCATGCGGCGCGGCACTGCTGGTTTCCCAATCTTGCGTACCTTGAACCAAGCCTAGCTCAGCTCTCCCTATTCGGAACGCATCACCCCAGACGCTCGCCCAAGGCAGTCCGGTGGTCAGCAGAACAAGCGCCAGTCCTGAAACCCAGAAACCAGTCACCGCATGCAGATCGCGCAGGAAGACGCGATTGCCTTTGCTCAACCGGGGCCACACGACACCGGCAAAGCGCCGCCCGCGCGGCCACCACATATATAGACCGGTCAGGATCATCACGATCGCCCAGCATGCCGACAGTTCAACAATCCAATCCCCAACCTTGCCCATCAAGAGAGAACCATGAATGCGCGAGACCGTGGCCGATATCCGGCTTTCCGGATCGATGCTGCCCAATACTTTACCCTGCGGCGACACATAGACGTCCCGCATGGATTGGCCATCGGCCAAGCCGATATGGATCATTGCGGCATCGCCTGCACGCTCGGGCAACCGATAGCTTTGAAATTGCGCACTCGGATTGGCGGCCATCACCATGGCCAGCTGTGTATTGGGCGACACCGCCTGTTCAGGGGAGAGATTGCTAAACGCCCGCTCTTCCCACCGGTCCAATTGCGGTTTGAACAGATAGATTGCACCTGTTGTCGCAAGCACGAATATGAGGGGCATAACGAAGAGCGAAGCATAGAAATGCCAACGCCAGATCGTGCGGTAGAAGGAAGATTTTTCCATTTCTGGTCTCCTAAAACCGCGCACGGACACCGCCGTAGATGGCACGGCGTTCGACTGGGTAGTAAATGGAGGATGCTGCGGAGGCAACGATAGCGGCAGACACGTCGCCGATGGCTTTCTCTCCGGTCAGATTCCGTGCATCAAGAAATAGATCAACCCCGGCCATAACGCGCGCGCCGGCAGATAAGCCTAACAGGGTATAGCCTGTCGTGCGTGTCGTGTTCCGATAGTCTGCCCATGCCCCCTGCGGCACCCATTCAACATTTGGGGCAATATGCAAATCGTCGTTTCCAAGTCGAAGTTCCGACCGCAGGACATGCTTTGGCACTACCGGCAGCCGGTTGTTGCCATATTGGGCATCAGCGACAAAGCGGAAGTCGGAATATTGCCAAATTTGCCTGAAACGCAGCCATGTGGTTGGCGTTGCGCTAAACGCGGCTTCAACGCCCTGATGTAGTGTTTTATCGGCGTTGAACGTTGTGGCTGGAATGTCCCGCCCTACGGTGAATTGTAGCATTTCGCGTTTTATGTTGGCGCGATACAGGGCAACATCCCAGTTCACCCATTCCATTTTCCCGCGTGTCCCGATTTCCGCTGTCCATGCTGCTTGCTCCTTTACAGGAACGAAGGCTGCAATTTGTGCGAGTTCAACGAAGGTCGGGAATTCTCTGGATTTGCTATAATTGGCAAAAATTTGGACGTCGTCGGACGGTTCCCAAAGTACGCCAAATTTGGGCGAGAAAGCATCGAACGACGCTACACCCGTTGCGGCAGACGGAACGATTTGAACCTGCCTTCGGAAGCCATCGGCATATATTCCGCCTGCTATAAGCGTGATGCCCGCAACCGGCGTTGCACGCAGCTCTCCATATATGTTCGAGGTGCGGGCCATCTGGTCGGCATCGAAGGTAAGCGCTCCACGCTTGCCGTTCACATTAACAAAGCGCTTTGCGTCAATTGTTCCCCAACGGAACTCCCCGCCAAGGGTAAAGCTCCATATATCGCCTTCACGGTCATAACGGGCGAACACGCCGCGATCGGTCGACACCTGATCAACAACCTGGAAAATCGGGTGATATAGTTCTTTGGCATTCAAGAAAACGCCGACATCCAGACGACTGTTGCCCCAGTCGAAACGGGTCCGGTTCTGGATACGAACCGAATTGATATCGCGTGCCTGATCCCCGACAAAATTGCCGCTGCGTGGCGCAGTCAACGACGTTGCGCGGGTCAATGCACCAGGTAATTCCTGGTTAAGTGTCGTCGCGCTTCCGTAAATTCGCGTCGACACGACATCCGAAATCCTCAGGCCAACATTTCCGTTAAAGCGAATTGAGTTCCGCCGGGCGTGTTGGCGATCCCCCTTGTGGCTATCGGCGCTGATCGCTGCCCAAGCATTGGCGTCGCCGCCACCCACTCCGTAAGACGCCAAGCCACGATAAAAATCAGAGCTGCCGACATCACCGCGAAGGTAAAGACCCGCCGCATTGTCGCCTGTGGGCGTAACACCGTTGATTGCGCCACCCAATGTGCCGGAGCCGAACCTCAAAGCGTTCGCCCCGCGATACACCTCTAAATGGTCGAAGAATATGGGTTCAAGCTCTTGAAAATCGCCATTGTCGTCGGCGAGATTGATAGGAATACCATCCTGCAACAGCGTCAATCCGCGCATATGGAAACCCCGCGACAGACCCGAACCGCGAATGGAAATGCGGACCTCCTGCCCAAAGCGCGGCTGGGTATACACCCCTGGAGAGAACGCCAATGTGTCGCGCAACGATACAATCGTCTTATCTGCATACTCGTGATGACTGACCACATCAGTGCCACCAGGGGTTGTGTTTGCCACTATTTCGGCTTCGTCAGCGGCTGCACGGCCGGTGACTATAATCGTGGTGTCAGCAGCCTCTTCGGCAGCGGCGGGGGTGATGATGGCGATAACGCTGCACGCCACAGAAGCGCGCAAAATGGACAAAAATTTCATGATATCTTCCTAAATCTAAACGAGTGTTAGGCTGCAAAGCAGCCCCTTGTTTTAGATGTAGGAAGGCGGTCCAATTGCAGGGGGTGGCGGAGCAGCAAGCCCAGCGCCAACCGAAACTTCGCGTTTGGCAAAAACAGGAATGGCAAGAGCAACGGGTGCCATTGCAACCTGGAAATCAGCGGCAAGCGCATCCGCCGTCATTGCTGTCCCGGCAAAAGCACAAGGCTGATGCTCAACCGATTTACCTTTTGATGGGTCTTCTTTGTGGAGCTTACCCGATTTGTCCATCCAGACGGTTTGGGTGTCAATGCCGGTACAGATGGTCAGTGCAAAGCCACGCTCAGCGGACGGCATGAAGCCGGACGGAATGATGACGCGCAAAGCCAGTGCAAGCAATATGAATGTTGCAGCCAGATTACGGAAAGGCGAAAATGCGCGAATCACGCGCGCCCTATGCGCTTGCAATTTTGTCCGCGCAAGAAGCTACCCCTTCCACTCACGCCGTTCTTCGGCAACACGCAATACGTCATAAGCCGCCTGCCCCGCCTGAAAAGCCTTGGCCGCATCCGCATTGCCCGGGTTTACGTCTGGATGGGTTTCTTTTGCGATTCTGCGCCAGGCTTTTTTGGCGTCATCAAAAGTGGAGTCGCTTTCAAGGCCCAGAATATCGAGCGCATGCATTTCATCACGGCTTCGGCTGCCATCGCCGGATCCTGCCCAGCCATAATGCGCGGATTCCTTGTAACCGGAGGAGTCCCGACGCTCATTGGCTTCGCGTTCGTCTGCTTCTTCCTTGGTCAGACCCTCAAAATAATCATATCCGCGATTATACTCGCCTGCATGCTCTTCGCAGAACATCCAGCGCTCGGGACTATTGGGCGATTTAGGCGCAGGGCAGTTACCCGCTTTGTTACAGCCATAGCGGTC
>JBKBTH010000085.1:0-2286 GCA_046290915.1 Sphingorhabdus sp. | reverse complement strand
CCGTAGCCGCGCCAGCGGGGAAAACCCCAGTCATTTCTTCGAGTGGAACGCGCCATGCCGCCGCATTAGCGACGGCATGCGCATTTTGCTAGGGGCGTAAATGCAAATTATGCACCGGACAGCGCGCCACCGCCAAGTAAACTCGTTGCCAACAATCCAAGAACAGCGGCAGCAACAATCACAATAATGACAACATAAACCACAACGATCACCACAGTGAAACCGGCCACTTTATCCTGCGGAACGTTTAGCGTCGGCTTGATGCCTAAATAAATCAAATAGACGACGTAAGCGACAGCGGCGAACGACATTAACACGACCGAAAATGGCAACTCAGCAAAGAACGGGGTCACCGCACCCATGAGCCACGATGGTGTCGATGCATAAGTCATCAATTTCAGCGACTGAATAAAGTCGGACCTGCCATTGAAACTGGGGGAAACCGCGTTGACGATTAGCGCCATGACGTACAGCATCGCTAAACCCACGACATAACCCAGACTGGCTCTGACCACCGTGTCCATCAATGTGGCTGACATTCCAGCTGCCGCTAAGCCTTCCGCTCCAATCCCAAGTAGCCCGGCGGCAACTATGCCTGAAATGAGAGCTAATCCAGCGAGAATCATGGCATATCCGGTGAACAACACGCCGACCGTTGCTGACTCATCCGCAATGACATTCCATTCATCGGACGGTTTTAGAATGATATTTTTCGCGCGCGCGACAATCGACATTGACTTATCCTCCGGAAAATTGTCCCGCCAGATACAGAACATAATGGTGGCGTCGTGTAAATGTGACGTGCGCGTAAAGGGGGGGGCAATGACCATATTAACGAGAGCATTAGTGGCGATCATCGGCATATTCGCACTGTTGGGGGTCAGCCAGCATTGGTTTGATCTAGACGCCGTGCATACGCAACGCGGCATGTTGGCTGTGGGTGACATTGGAAAGGCCAACTTACGCGCGGATGTTGGTGGTTTGTTTCTTGCTATTGCCATGTTAGCGATTTTCGCCGCTGTCCGGCAAAACCGCGCAGCCGTGCTCGCCGCTGCTGCTATACTCTCAGCGACCTTGCTTGGCCGTTTCGTCAGCGTCGCGATTGATGGTTTTGGCGCCCGCGTTGGCCCGCCAATGGCAGTCGAGGCAATCGTTATCGTTGTGCTGCTATTCGCGTATCAGTCATGGGGTAAAAAGCCAGAGGGTCTGTAAGCCGGGTTCTGTCCTCCACCCTTGCTAATGCTTGGGCGGATGTGCGACCATTCATCTAGGCGACGCATTGCTGCGGCACTCATGCAACCAACCCGGGCGACTGGCAGGAGGATGCCATATGCCGCCCCTATTCGGTTTTGCTCCCGGTGGGGTTTGCCTTGCCGCTTTTGTTACCAAAAGCGCGGTGCGCTCTTACCGCACCGTTTCGACCTGGCCGCATCGAAATGCGGTGGACTGTTTTCTGTGGCACTTTCCCTAAAATTGCTTCCGCCGGACGTTATCCGGCACCGTTCCTCGCTGGAGCCCGGACTTTCCTCCCCATAGCAGTTACCCACTAAGCGGCGGTCGCCCAACCCTCTGGCGTGGCTCAGATAGCAGGTCCGCCCTCATACTCCAAGAGCAAGCTCAGCAATATCGCACGGCACTCGCCATCGATGATGCCTTCAATATTCTCGGGGCGAAAACGGCGCTGGAAAGCGATTGTCGCCGCACGCCCGTCCGAAATGCTGTATCCATAACGCTCTAGAGCCAGCAGAAACGCCGCGTCCGGCCAGCCCGGATCAACCAGTTTTTCCCGTGGACGTGGCACAGCAAACCCAAGCTTTGCCAACCGTTCCCAGTCAAACAGCTCGCCGGGATCTTCTTTGCGCGTTGGCGCGACGTCGCTGTGACCAACTACATTGCGCGGCTCAATGCCATAAGTGCGGACAAGTTCGGCAACCAATCGCGTGACGGTGTCCATCTGCGCTTCCGGAAACGGGCGATAGCCGAATTCATGACCGGGATTGACGATTTCAATTCCGATGCTGGCGCTATTGCAATCGGTTATGCCGCGCCAATATGAAAGCCCCGCGTGCTGCGCCCTTTGTTCTTCGCGCACCATGTGGACAAGCTGTCCGTCTTCATCGACAACATAATGCGCTGAAACCTTCGACGCCGGGTTCGCTAACCAGTCAATGGCCGCAGCGCCCGACTGCATGCCGGTATAATGCAAAACAAGCATAGTGACGGGCAAGCTACGCTCGCCAAAATTGGGTGATGGGTTCCAGATCATGGTCATCATACGACCATAGG
>JBKBTH010000084.1:0-7341 GCA_046290915.1 Sphingorhabdus sp. | reverse complement strand
GAAGTGGCAGACCGCATTATTGCCGCGCCGGCCACAGGTGCATTTGGGCGCCTGGCGATATTGGCGCAATGGCGGTCGAATGCCGCGATTGCGATGCCCGTTCATCGCTCGGCGTTTACGCCGCCCCCAAAGGTGATGTCTGCCGTTGTCCACATCACACCCAAGGATGCACCCGCAGACGTCAAAATGTCTGTGCTCGAAAATCTCACCGGCGCAGCCTTTGGTCAGCGGCGCAAAATGCTGCGGCAAAGCCTGAAGGGCGTCGCAGGTGCGCTCGAGGCCTTAAGCGCTGCGGGGATTGCCGAAGACCGCCGGCCGGAAACCGTAACGATTTCCGAATGGTGCGCTCTCGCAAAGGAAGTGGGTTAACACAGATTGCAGGGGTGGCCCTTTGGAATATCCACGGCTAAGACCCTCATATGCACACGCTATCTGCCAGCGAACGACAGGCGCTTGAAACCATCGAGCAACCACAGATGCTTGGCCAGGTCGAGACGTGGTCGGCAATCAACAGCGGCTCTGGGAATCTCGATGGGCTTGCCGCCACCGCAGAGTTGCTCGCGGAGGCCTTTTCGGTCCTTTCCGGTGAAGTGACACTGGTTGAACCCGAACCTGTGGATCGTGTTTTATCCGATGGTACGGTGACGACAGTGTCACATGGACAGCATTTGCTCATGACCGTGCGCCCGGAATGTCCGACACAATTGCTGTTTACCGGACATATGGACACGGTGTTTCCCGCAGATCATAGCTTTCAAAATCTGCACTGGCTTGACGATGGGATTCTGAACGGCCCCGGCGTGGCCGACATGAAGGGCGGCATAGCCGTCATGCTTGCAGCGTTAAAGGCCGCCGAATCGTCGGGCAAACTCGCGGACACGGGATATCAGATACTCATCAACAGTGATGAAGAGGTTGGCTCGCCGTCATCCGCAAAATTGATCGCGCAGCTTGCGCAGAACAAGCTTGCTGCGCTCACATATGAACCAGCGCTGCCTGACGGGACGCTCGCGGGTGAACGTGGCGGGAGCGGCAATTTCTCCATCATCATTTCGGGTAAGTCGGCGCATGCGGGCCGGAACCCTGACGATGGACGCAACGCACTTTTGGCGGCGGCGGACCTCGCGCTCCGGCTTAAGCGGCTTTCGCGTGAGGGCCTATCGGTGAACCCGGCAAAGATCGACGGCGGCGGCCCCAATAATGTTGTGCCTGATCATGCAATATTGCGGGTAAACTTTCGGCCACGCACGCCAGAAATTGTAAAGCAGACGGACGTGGACCTGCGCAGGATTATGGCGGATATCGAGCGCGAGCATGATGTTCGTGCGCATCTTCACGGCAGTTTCGGTCGCCCACCCAAGCCCATAGATGACGAAGCAGCGAAGCTGTTCGGCTTGGTCAAACAATGCGGCGCAGACCTTAATATTCCCATCGCATGGCGTTCCAGCGGCGGGGTATGTGATGGCAATAACATCGCTGCCTGCGGCGTTCCTGTTGTCGACACAATGGGCGTGCGCGGGGGCAGCATACACAGTTCCGATGAATTCCTCATCGTCGAAAGTTTGGTCGAACGCGCGCAATTGTCGGCGCTGACCATCATGCGTTTATCAGAAAAAGGGGCCTTATGACCTTCATCATCCGTCCAGCAAATATGGACGACCTTCAGCCGATATATGAAATGGCTAAACGCACCGGTGGCGGGTTCACGAACCTTCCGCCCGACCGGAAGGCACTTTTGCAAAAGCTGGAGCGGTCAGCCGCTGGTTTTGATCGCGTCGGTGAAGAAGTCGCCGACGATCTATATGTTTTCGTCCTGCAAAACACCGTGACGGGAGAAGTGCGCGGCACATGCCAGATATTTGGCAAAGTTGGCCAAAAATGGCCGTTTTATAGCTATCGCATAGGCGCGCTGACGCAGCATAGCGTTGAACTCGAACGGACTTTCCGTGCGGACATCCTTAATCTGTCAACTGACCTGGAAGGCACGACTGAAGTTGGCGGATTGTTTCTGCATCCTGGTGAACGCGCTGGCGGTCTTGGCATGTTGATTGCGCGCAGCCGCTATCTTTTCATTCGCAACCATCGTCAAAGATTTGCCGACCGCACGATCGCGGAATTGCGGGGCGTCATCGACGAAGCTGGAGGATCGCCGTTCTGGGACGGTGTCGCTGGCCGCTTTTTCGGCATGAGCTTTCAGGAAGCGGACGAATTCAACGCCAAATTCGGCAATCAATTTATCGCCGATCTGATGCCAAAGCACCCTGTCTACATTGCCATGCTGCCCGACAGTGCAAAGACGGTCATTGGTTTTCCGCATCCTTCGGGGCGCGCAGCCATGCGTATGCTCGAAAATGAGGGCTTTGCTTGGGAGAACTACGTCGACATATTTGATGGCGGGCCAACCATGACTGCACGCACGGATCAAATCCGAAGCATCCGCGAGGCAAAGGATGTTACGATCACGGAAGTCAGCGACGCCGTTGGCGAACATAAGTCAGGCGATAAAAAGTTGATAACGCTTGGCCGTCTTCATGGGTTTAAGGCCGCTTATGGTTGGATTGATGACAGACGCGACGATGTCATCATCGACAGCGAATGTGCACGCGCTTTGGGTATTTCAGCGGGTGCAGCTGTAACATATGTGGAGCGGTCCTGATTATGGCCTTAGTCGAAATAAACTTTGATGGGATCATCGGTCCAAGCCATAATTACGCCGGCTTAAGCGTTGGCAACCTTGCATCGTCTAACAATGCAGGTGCACCGTCATATCCCAAGGCAGCGGCGTTACAGGGCATTGAAAAGATGCGCGCGAACCTGCGACTAGGGTTGGCACAAGGCTTCTTCATGCCGCTTGACCGGCCAAACCAAAATTGGCTCGCGGGACTTGCAACCGACATGCAATCGGGAGAAGTACATATCCGCGCAGCAGCCTTTTCGGCATCCGCTATGTGGGCGGCCAATGCGGCGACCGTTTCGCCAGCGCCGGATACGGCGGATGGCAAATGTCATCTTTCGGCGGCGAACTTGCTGACGATGGCGCATCGCAGCCATGAATGGACCGGAACGCTTGCGCAATTGCAGCTGGCTTTTGCCGATGAAAAGCATTTTGCGGTGCACGGACCAATCCCCGCGCCTTTTGGTGATGAAGGTGCAGCAAACTTCATGCGCCTGTGCCGAACGCATGGGGACGCTGGCATTGAGATATTTGTGTATGGCAAAACGGGCGGTCCGTTCCCCGCACGGCAACATATCGAAGCGTCCAAAGCTATTGCCCGGGCGCATCGACTGGACTCGGGCAGAACGCTTTTCGTTCAACAGTCCGAGGTCGCGATTGCCGCCGGTGCGTTTCACAATGACGTTGTCGCTGTGGCCAACGAACATGTGCTTTTCACGCACGAGCAGGCGTTCGAACATCCCGAGCAGACCTATGCCGATATCAAGCGGCTGATGCCCGATGCAGAAATCATCATTGTTCCCGCTGAACGCGTCAGCCTTGCCGATGCTATTCAAAGCTATCTGTTCAATGCGCAGCTAGTGACGCTCCCCGACGGCGGGATGGCACTAATTCTACCAAGCGAAGCGCAGGACAATCCGCGCGTATGGGGCTGGCTCAGCGAGCTAGTGGTCGGCAATGGCCCTATTCGCAAGCTCGTCCCCGTCGATGTTCGGCAATCGATGGCCAATGGCGGCGGCCCTGCATGTCTGCGGTTGCGCGTTGTTGCGGATCCCGCCACGGTCGACCCCCGTTTCATAGCCAGTGAGGACAAGCTCGACCAGATTGCCAGCGTCGTTGCTGCCCATTGGCCTGAGTCGATTGTGCCGGACCAATTGGGCGATGCGTCACTGATTGATCAGGTACGCGCGGCGCGCTTAGCACTGTTAAACGCGTGTGACCTCACTGCGTTAGCGTGACCGTCGGTTTTTCTTACAAACGGCCCATCCGTTAACCATTGAAATCGGCACCAAACCTGAGTTGGCACGGGCATTGCTCTATAGTTTCTTAACTATGAAAAGCATCCTGCGCCTGTTCACCATCAAGACGAAACTGGAGGTCTTTATGATCACCTATGCGCTCGGATTGGGCGCCGTGAAGCGTGGTCAGGACTACATGCTCCAATATCCCGGCAACATTGGGAAAGTGTTCTTTGTGCTCTGCACAGGCGCCGTTTTCATCGCAGCGGCAAAAATGCTTCAAGCAGTCGAACTGGACGCTGCCTTCGGCGTTGACTGAAGCTAAGTTCCAAAGTCAAAATCGTCGTTAAGGGAAAGTCCCGGGATTCTGTTGCTCGGCGATTCAATCGCTCCCGCATTTCTTAACCGGAAAACCGGTTCCCACTTTTCCTGAAAATGCTGGATTAGGTGGGGGGTTTCTGTTGCTCGGCACCCCCCGGGCCGCCGTAACCTTTCTGTTGCCCGGCCGGTCCGGCCGCGTTCTTTTAGTATAAGTTCAGACCGTGAGGCCCAAAATTATGCTGCGAGAGCAAGTGCTTCGTTATCGTTTGCACCTATTGGTTATGAACCATTTCACGGCTTATTCATGCCGGGCAAAAACAATGCTTTTCAACGCACGTCGATCCTAGTTCAGCCCCTCCAAGACCTCTGATAAACAGAGATTTTGGTGGAGCTGCCGGGTACCGCCCCCGGGTCCGCTGCATCTATTGCACACCGCAATTTATCACCATAGCCGGGCGAACCCGGCAATGACCCATATAGGCGCTTTTTCGTGAATGGGAAGTGAAGGCGGTTAAAGGCCCTGCATATTTCGGCTCTCTGCCGGAATATGTACGACCAGCCCGTCGAGATCGGGCGTGAGCACGATCTGGCAAGACAGGCGACTGGTACGTCGCGCGCCGGTCGCGAGGTCAAGCATGTCTTCTTCGTCCTCAACAGACCTTGGGAGTTTATCGAACCACGCCTTGTCAATGATCACATGGCATGTCGAACAGGCCATCTGCCCCTCGCAGGTGCCCTCCAACGGTTGTCCTGCGGCTTGCGCAACTTCCAGCAGGCTTTGGCCTTCGGCTGCTTCGACGTCCTGAACACTGCCATCGGCATTGATGAACGTGACTTTGATCATAGCATTGCCTCTGCTGCCCGGTTGATTGCATCTGCAGCCATATCAATCTCTTCTACCGTCGTATAGCGGCCAAAGCCCAGACGTATGGATGATTTCGCCTGTGCGTCGGTCAGGCCAAGCGCGCGCAACACATGACTTGGGCGGCCAGAACCACTGGCGCAAGCGGATCCGGCCGAAAAGGCGATGTTCCGACATTCTGATATCAACCGCGCGGCATCCACACCATCGCGGCGGATATTGAGGTTGCCTTTATAGCGCTCCGTTACCGAGCCATTGATGGTCCAGTTCGCAAATGCACTGACTGCGCGATCCCATAATGCCGCGACATGCGCTGCGTCAGCGTCCATGCGTTCCGCCGCCAATTTGGCCGCTGCACCAAAGCCTGCGCACAAGGCAGGCGACAAAGTGCCCGAACGCATGCCTTGCTCCTGCCCGCCGCCAAGCATTTGGGGGGTAAGTGCAATGCCGTCACGCACCCACAAGGCACCAATTCCTTTTGGGCCGTGGATTTTGTGGGCGGAAATCGCGATCATGTCCGGGCCATCGGGAATGGGCACCCGACCAAAGGCCTGAACGGCGTCGCATAAGAACAGATTGCCTTCGGCGTGTGCGGCTCCGGCGAGTTCAGCGATAGACTGGATGGTACCAATCTCGTTGTTGACCAGCATGACGGCGAGCAGGTTTGGTGTGCCATTCGTGTCGAGCGGAGTCGAGACACCGTGCGTTGTACCTTCCCCCGCCGGTTGCGATAGGGCTCCCATTTCGTTCACAGGCAGAATGTGACCGTGCCGCGCGTGCACACAATCCAAGACCGCAGCATGCTCAGTCGCGGCCGCGCTCACGGGTAAACCGCATCCAAAAATCGCGAGATTGATCGCTTCGGTCGCACCAGAGGTGAAGATGACGCGCCCGCCTGTGGGCAGCAGCGCCGCTATTTGATCACGCGCAACCTCGACGGCCGCCGCGGCTGCCCTGCCCGCTGCGTGCGCGCTATGAGGGTTAGCAAAGCCATCCTTCAGCCAAGGCTCCATCGCTACAAATGCTTCCGGCGCAAGCGGCGTTGTGGCTTGATGATCGAGGTAAATCATGCAGCTTTGGCGCGTGTCGATATACTGCGCCAGACGTCCAGAAACCGCGCGACATCGCTCTCGCTCGTATCCGCGCCAAAACTAACGCGGATGACTTCGGATGCTGACCTGTCGTCCCAACCCATCGCGCCAAGCACATGGCTGGTTTTCAGCGTTCCTGATGAGCAGGCACTCCCTGCGGAAACCGCGATGCCTGCCATATCAAAGTTGATCAGCTGACTTGACGCCGCAACGCCCGGCATGCGGTAACTGCCAATGGTTGCAAGTCTGCCGCTTGCTTCAGCAACCACAACACCGCCGCTTGCAGTGACGGCCGCATCCAACTTTTCGCGCAGACGAACCGCCGCCTCCATCCATGCAAAACCCACGTCAAGCGCAGCTGCAAATCCGATTGCTGCAGGCAAGTTTTCGGTCCCGCGACGATAACCTTGTTCCTGCCCACCTGTTGGCGTCAACAGCCCGAGGTTGCGGACCAGCAACGCTCCCATTCCCGGCGGACCACCCAGTTTATGCGCGGATACCGATATCAAATCAGCATCGGGTAAAGGCAGTTTACCTGCGCTTTGAGAGCAATCAGCGAACAAAATTCCGCCATTGGCGCGCACCGCATCGGCTATCTTCGCCATCGGTTGAATAACGCCCGTTTCGTTATTCACCGATTGAACCGCATAGCGCGCAGCGCCTTTGATCGCATTCAGGGCAACATCACCATCTGCATCAACTGGCAAACGCGTTGCGCCGGCCACCGCCAAAACCGCATCATGTTCAACGGCGCTCGCCACGGCGTCATGGCCACGCAGCGCAATCGCAATTGCCTCGCTTGCGCCGCTGGTGAATATGACCTCACCGTCCCAATTTAACGCTGCAGCGACGCGGGCGCGCGCGTCTTCAAGCGCCGCGCGGGCTGCCCTGCCCTCACTGTGCGGAGAGGACGGATTGGCCCATCGCACCATCGCATCGGCCATCGCTGCGCGCGAGGCTGGAATCACCGGCGTCGTTGCTGCGTGATCCAAATATATGCGGGCTTGGTCGGGCATAGTTTCCATGACAGTTGCGAAAATCGTCACTGCTTCTATATAGCGCTTCCAATTCCTGCAAAGCCCGAACCGTCGGGCAAAGCTCGGCACCAATCTAAGAATCGAACAATAATATGCCTGCTATTGCTATTCCCGGTCC
>JBKBTH010000083.1:0-7378 GCA_046290915.1 Sphingorhabdus sp. | reverse complement strand
TTGTACCGCGCTCTGGCCCGTCGCCCGCAATCGCCAGCCGGACATTGGGTCCAGCCGCAGCAACCGCACGGACAAGGCGGGGAAGATTTTTGACGGTACGTAGTCCTGCGATCGTGCCGACAACAATTTCGCCATCGCGTTTCTGAAAACCTGGGAATGCCCCGCGCTGCGGACGACGGTTAAAATGGTCGGTATCAATGCCGTTTGGAAAGCGGCAAATTTTATCGAGCGGCTGATGCCATATTGTGCGGGCAATATGCTCAAGCGTTTTGGATGGTACGACGAGCGCATTCGAACGCTGCAATGCAATCGTGCGGAACCAGTTTCGACGTTTTTTCAAGCGGTCGATTTCGTCGTGGTTGAATCCGTCTTCATGGTGGATCAACGGCGGCAAGTTCATGCTGCGCGTGAACAAGGTATGCGCCATCACGCCATCCATCGCGCCCCAGTTGTAACTCAACACCAGATGGAATTTTTTCATATATTGGGCAAGTCGGCGATAGCGCCCAACGGCTGGCATACCCTTAAGTGAAGGAGCCGCATCTTTCGGGAACTGCACTTTCACGCGGCGGTCAATCGCGTCGGCAGCGCCAAAGGCATCGTCGACGGCTGACAACACCGTATGTTCGGCCTGATCGCCAAAATGGTTCATGAGACGAACCGTGCGCGATTCCTGACCACCAAGGTTAAAGCTGCTGTGCAAATGGAGGATACGGACCGCCGCCATACTTGCCTTTCCTTCTTGCACCGCCCAGATGCTTTACATGATTATCGAACCTTTGCCCTCTCCCTACCGTCCTGATCCGCAAATCGCCAGTCTGGGCGAAAAAATTGGTGATCCGGTGCGCGCAGCAAACTTTCCCGAGACCAAATTGCGATTTCGCAACGACCGTTGGGCCGCAACTGTCGGGCTGGACGGCTATGACGATGCAGCGTGGGTCCACCATTTCGGCCGATTTGAACCCCTTCCCGATAACATGCCCGAGCCCTTAGCCCTGCGGTATCACGGCCATCAGTTTCGCGTGTACAATCCGGAGATTGGCGATGGACGCGGATTTCTGTTCGCGCAGCTGCGCGATGGTTATGACCGGTTGCTGGACCTTGGGACCAAGGGTTCGGGCACCACCCCCTATAGCCGGCGCGGCGACGGAAGGCTCACCTTGAAAGGTGGCGTGCGCGAGATATTGGCAACAGAGATGCTCGAAGCACTTGGGGTTAACACCTCCAAGACATTCTCGCTCATTGAAACCGGCGAAGAATTGATACGTGGAGACGAGCCGTCGCCAACCAGATCAGCCGTCATGGTGCGGCTGAGCCATAGCCACATTCGCTTCGGGACGTTCCAGCGTATTGCGGCCGAGGGTAATGAAGCGTTGATGCACCAGCTTATCCGCTACTGCCTTGAGAAGCTTTACAGTGTCGAAGTTGACGAAAACCCGGCTGCTCAGCTGCTGGCACTAGCCGTAGATCGCGTTGCTGACCTTGCCGGTTCGTACATGGTCGCTGGATTCGTGCACGGCGTTCTCAACACCGACAATATCAACATTACCGGCGAAAGCTTTGACTATGGTCCTTGGCGCTTTACCGAAAAATGGGACCCGAGCTTTACTGCGGCTTATTTTGACGAATCCGGACTTTATGCATTTGGAAGGCAAGCCGAAGCTTTGCATTGGAACCTTGGCCAACTCGCGGTGGCGTTGCGTTTGGTATCCGAAGCGCCTCCCTTGATTGCGGCGCTCGAGCGGTTTTCTGATCTCTATCAAAAATCGGTTATTCGCCGGTTTTTATGGCGACTGGGCTTAGTCTCACGCGGTGAAGACGAGGATAAGCGGCTTGTCGAAGCCGCCGAACGCTCCATGGTGCGCGATCAAATCCCGATCGACGCATTTTTCCGCAGCTACCGAGGCGGAAGGATGGACGCATCCGAAACCACGGGTGTGGACCAAGCTGCATTTGAAGAAATCTTGCGTCCTTACGCCCCTGTAAATGTTTCCGAAGATTACTGGGTCAGCAACCCCACTTGTTCGATGCTCATCAACGAGGTCGAGACCATTTGGGAGGCCATTGCGCAAAAGGATGACTGGCAGCCTTTATATCGAAAATTGTCGGATATTCAGGCCTTGGGCCACGCCCTCAAACAAACAGCTTAATAGCCGATTTTACGTTCAGCATTTACTGAATATAAAATTGTTTTGCGTTAACCGTATTAGTCTCGACAAACCCTGTCGGCGGATAAATTGCTTTGCCTGAACTGATCTCATTTGAACCCGCCACCGGAGCTGAGCTTTGGCGTGGAAGCGAAAGCAACGTTGATCATGAAATCGCGATGGCACGCGCTGCATGGCCGTTATGGGCCGCAGCGCCGCTCGCACACCGCATTGAGCGGGTTCGTGTTTTTGGAAACCGTGTCCGTGCAGACCTCGAAAAATTCGCGGACCTGATCGCGCGCGAAACGGGCAAGCCCCTGTGGGAAGCGCGCAATGAAGTCGAATCCGTTATTGGGAAAGTAGACATCTCGATACGCGCTTACGCCGACAGAACCGCGCAACGGCGGCTCGACGGCAAGGCCGGCACGCGCAGCGCGTTGCGTCACAAGCCGCACGGCGTTCTCGTCGTGCTTGGGCCCTATAACTTTCCTGCGCATCTTCCCAACGGGCATATCATACCCGCCTTGATTGCGGGCAATGCTGTCGTCTTCAAGCCTTCGGAAAAAACTCCCGCTGTCGGCAAGATGTTGGTCGATTATTATCACAAGGCGGGGATTCCAGAGGGCGTTGTGCGGGTGGCTCAGGGTGGGCCTGACATTGGCAAGGCGCTTTCGACGCATCGTGATATCGACGGGTTGCTGTTTACCGGATCGGCGCAGACCGGAATTGCCCTTAATAGGCAATTTGCCCATCGCCCCGACAAGATATTGGCGCTCGAAATGGGCGGGAATAATCCCATCATCGTTTGGGACACCAAAGACGTTCACAGCGCCGCTGTCATCGTCGTTCAATCCGCATTTCTAAGTGCGGGTCAGCGTTGCTCCGCCGCGCGGCGGCTTGTTGTGAAGCAAGACATGTATGATCCGCTCATTGAGGAAGTGAAGAAGATCGCTGACCGCTTGGTCATTGGCGATCCCCATGGAGAGCCGCCGCCCTTCATGGGACCGGTTATCGACAATGATGTCTGTGACAGCCTCGTCGAGAGCTTCCTTGCGTTGATGAGCCGGGGCGGACACCCAATCCGGCACATGACCGTGCCTATTCCTGGCCGCCCTTTTCTGACGCCAGGCATAATTGACGTGACCGACATGGTGGACCGACCGGACATTGAATTATTTGGGCCATTGCTTCAGGTTATTCGTGTCCCAGACTTTGCATCCGCAATCGCTGAAGCGAACAATACGCGCTTTGGCCTTTCTGCTTCACTGATTGGCGGCACGCCAGCGCAATATGACGAGTTTTGGGCCAATAGCCGTGCGGGTATCGTAAACTGGAACGCGCCCACCAATGGCGCATCTTCTGCTGCCCCTTTTGGCGGCATTGGCTTGTCGGGCAACCATCGGCCAAGCGCATATTATGCGGCTGATTATTGCGCTTATCCGGTCGTATCTGCCGAAAATGATGTCCCGCGTGCTGTTCTGGGCATTGGCCTGCGCGATGATGAGTCCGCAGGTTCGGCGGACGGCAAATAATCTTGCGGCTTCAACGGCAGCACCGATAAAGTTCTTCTAGCCCGCGGCCAACTTATCCTGATTTGAAGCTTACAGCGGCGCCGTCCATTTTGGCAGGATGGAAAAAGCACGAGTCTATTTGGTGGGCGCTGGCCCCGGTGACCCTGAATTGCTGACAGTGAAAGCTGCACGGTTGATCTCGGCGGCCGACGTCGTTGTGCATGACGGCCTTGTCGATGCCGCGATTATGGCGCTGATTAGCCCGTCCGCACGGCTAATTTCAGTCGCAAAAAGCAGGTCGCGCCATTCAGTGCCGCAAGATGGTATCAACGAAATTCTGGTGCGTGAGGCGCAAGTTGGCCGGATTGTCGTCCGGTTAAAGGGCGGCGATCCGTTCATTTTTGGACGCGGCGGCGAAGAAGCCGAAGCCTGCCGTGATGCAGGGATCGATGTTGAAGTTGTGCCCGGCATCTCTGCTGCAATGGGCGGTGCTGCGGCTACCATGCTGCCGCTCACCCATCGCGATGCGGCCAGCGCAGTCACCTTCGTGGCTGGCCAGTGCAAAGGCCTGACCGACCAGAATTGGGCTGGCCTTGCCGGTAAAGGCCGTACGCTCGTGATCTACATGGGCGTCGCGACCGCTGCGGATATCACGGAAAAGCTCATTTCCGACGGTCTGTCGCCAGATACGCCCGTTGCGGTGCTTGAACGCGCGACACGGCCCGATGCGCGCGCGATGCAAACGATCCTCACTGATCTTGGCGACATGATTAAACGCGAGGGCGTTGAATCTCCCGCGATCATCGTTGTCGGCGACGTCGTACTCAAATCGGATGCCGAAAACCGGCTCAGACATTTTGCCAAACAGGCGGAGGAAATCGTGTGAAGTTACTTACTGGAAATGAATTGGGATCAGGCGCGGTGACGTGGTGGACGGGTAGTAGTTGGTCGCTCCATGTCGAAGATGCTGCCGACGTCGGTGAACATGGCGAAGCCATATTGCACGCTGAAGAAGGCGCGCGCCGTGTTAACGCCCCCTATATCATTGACGCGCTTGCAACACCCGAAGGTCCCCGCCCGGCGCATATTAAGGACAGGATCCGTGCGCTTGGTCCAACTGTGCGGCCCGACCTTACACTAAAACCCGCTGACCCAGCGGCTGGCGACTGGATAATCTGATATGTATAAATACGACCATTTTGACCAATCGATTGTCGATGCCCGCGTTGCCGAATTTCGCGATCAGGTAAACCGGCGCATCGCCGGCGAGATTACCGAAGACCAGTTCAAGCCGTTGCGGTTGATGAACGGACTCTATCTCCAGCTTCACGCCTATATGCTGCGCGTCGCCATTCCATATGGCACGCTCGACAGCCGTCAGATGCGCATGCTCGCGCACATCGCGCGCAAATATGACCGCGATTATGGCCATTTTACCACGCGCCAGAATATCCAATATAACTGGATCAAGCTTGAGGAATGCGCTGACCTGCTGGAAGAACTGGCAACGGTTGAAATGCATGCCATTCAAACCAGCGGCAATTGCATCCGCAATATTTCGTCTGACCAATATGCTGGTGCAGCAGCTGATGAAGTCGCTGACCCGCGCCCTTGGGCAGAATTGCTGCGCCAGTGGTCAACCTTCCACCCGGAATTCAGCTATCTGCCACGCAAGTTTAAGATTGCGGTCATCGCGTCGCCCGAAGATCGCGCGGCCATGCGTTTGCATGATATCGGGCTTGAGCTTGTTCGCCAAGACGGTGAGTTGGGTGCGCGCGTGTTCGTAGGTGGCGGCATGGGCCGTACGCCAATGATTGCACCGGAAATCAATCCGTTCGTCAAAGCAGACGACTTGCTGAGCTATATCGAGGCCTGTTTGCGCGTGTATAACCGCTATGGCCGCCGCGATAATATCTACAAGGCGCGTATCAAGATACTCGTCCACGAAATTGGCGCAGATGAATATCGCCGTCAGGTTGCAGAAGAATTCGCCCATGTCAAAACGCTGGGCATTGATCCGCCATTGGCAGAGCTCGAGCGGATTAGTGCGTTTTTCGCGCCTCCCGCATTTGATACTTCCGACGTTGAGCCAGATCGCGCCGATCTCGACTTCGCGGTCTGGCTTGATCAGAACGTAAAGCCGCACAAGCAAGCGGGTTACGCCATCGTCAACATCAGCCTAAAGCCCATCGGCGGCATTCCGGGCGACGCGACATCGGCGCAAATCGATGTGATGGCTGACATTGCCGAACAATATAGCTTCGACGAACTGCGTGTGACACATGCCCAGAACATCGTCCTGCCGCATGTCGCCAAACGCGATCTGCATGCGGTGTGGCAAGCATTGCGCGATGCTGAGTTAGCGGATGCCAATCTTGATCTGATAAGCGATATCATTGCTTGCCCCGGCCTTGATTATTGCAGCCTTGCCAATGCCCGTTCGATCCCCGTCGCGCAGAAAATTGCGACCCGCTTTGCCGACATGGACCGGCAACGCGATCTGGGCGAACTGAAGCTCAAAATCTCCGGCTGCATCAACGCGTGCGGACATCACCATGCCGGTCATATCGGTATCTTGGGTGTCGACCGAAAGGGCGTTGAGAATTACCAGCTGACCTTCGGCGGCTCCGGCGCGGAAGACGTCAGCATCGGGAAAATCATTGGCCCCGGCTTCGACGAAGACGGCGTTGTCGACGCGGTCGAAAAAGCAACTGAAGTATACAAGACCCTGCGCGAAGGCGATGAACGTTTCCTCGACACTTATCGCCGTGTCGGCCTCGAACCATTTAAGGAGGCGATCTATGGTTGATTTTCGCTATCGCACTGATGAAGTCACCGAACAGCCATCAGTCACGCTGGATGCCTTTCTGGACCAGTCAAACGCAACCGCCGTCCGGCTTGAGCCCGATGATGATGCACGCGCGCTGATCCCCTTTCTGGATCGGCTCACGCTTATTGAGGTCGCGTTCCCGAAATATCGCGACGGGCGCGGCTACAGTTCAGCGCGCATCTTGCGCGAAGCCGGTTACACAGGCGAACTGCGCGCCCAGGGCGATGTTTTGGTCGACCAGATCGCATTCATGCGTCGCTGTGGTTTTGACAGCTTTGCACCCGAAGCTTCATTAAATCCTGAAGCAGTCGCGCGCGCGCTTTCGACCTATGACCAGTTTTATCAAAAAGTGGCGGATTCTGCTGTCCCTGTTTGGAAGTTACGGCATGGGTGAACGCCCTAGCCCGTTCGCATCGAGCGACGTCGAGACGCCGGAAGTAGGCACGCTCTCAAACGCTGTCTCGACTAAGCTCGACACGAACGGGATAAGGGCTGTAGACCGTATCAACAGCGCACCACGCTACACTGAGGCAGATGCCGTTCGTCTCAACAACATGTTCCGTGGGCGCGATACCGTCGAGATGCTAACTGTGTTGCTTCGCGAGAATATGCTGGGGGATGCGGCCATTGTCTCCAGCTTTGGTGCAGAAAGCGCCGTTTTGCTTCATCTGATTGCCAGTATCGACCCGGCCACACCGGTATTGTTCCTCGACACCGGAAAGCATTTCCCGGAGACGATTACTTATCGCGAAGAGCTACGGGATAGCCTTCTCTTGTCAGACATACGCATCATCGCACCCGACCCTGCGCATTTAGCGCAAAAAGATGGGACTGGCCTGCGCTGGTCCTATGACCCCGATGGCTGCTGCGAAATCCGCAAGGTGCTTCCG
>JBKBTH010000082.1:468-7386 GCA_046290915.1 Sphingorhabdus sp. | reverse complement strand
ACCCAGCTTCGTTCATCCAACGTGCAGACCATCTTGGTAAAGCACGGCGACCACCGGCTTTCGCGTGATGAGGACATCGCCTTGTTGATCGATACCCTAGCAAAGCTGGTCTGACCTTATTTACGGAGCGCCCGTGCTAAACCTGTTATCCACTTTGCTGCTCATCGCTGCACCTGCTTCCGCGCAACCATTGCCAACGCTGAACGAGGTTCAGTTTGATGAATGCGTGAAGCTTGCTGGCACTGACCCGGCGTCTGCGGTCACCGAGGCAAGCTTATGGGCGCAGCAAGGCGGTGGTTATCTTGCGCGCGCCTGTCATGGCTATGCGCTTGCGACCGACTTTAAATTCGATCTGGCGATACCGATGCTGACTGAGGCTGCAAAATTGGCCGAGGAGAAGGGCGATGCCCGCGCTGCACGTTTCTGGGCGCAGGCCGGTAATGCCGCGATTGCAGCGGATCAGCCAGACGCGGCGCTTGACGCCTTAAACAAGGCGCTGGCATCGCAAAATCTGGAAAGTGCCGAGCGCGCCGATAGCGAAGTTGATCGCGCGCGCGCTTTGGTTGCGTTGGGGAAATCCGCAGATGCTGCAGCCGCGCTGACGACCGCACGGCAGTTATCTCCCGAAAATGGCACAGCATGGTTGTTATCGGCGACATTGGCGCGGCGGGTGAACAAGCTGCCCGACGCCTTAACCTTTATCCAGACGTCAGCGGCGCTTCTGCCGCGTGATGCATCCGTCGCATTGGAGGCGGGCAATATCGCAATCGCCGCGGGTGACGAGAGCGCCGCCCGCAAGCAATGGGAGCAGACCATAGTGATCGCGCCCAACAGCCGTCAGGCAGCGACCGCGACGGCGCAACTGGCAGCATTGGCCGCCAGTGCACCGCCGTCTACCGAGCCTCAATCGAGATAATATTCGACCGTCGTGACAACGCGCACTTTCTTGTAAGGCGAGTCCGACACGCCCCAGCCGCCAGCGCTGTCACCATCACGCGCGGTGACCTCAAAATAGCCCTGTGTTGCGGATTTGATGCTGCCAACATCCGTGCCGCTGTCTTGAGCAAATTGTTCGGCGGACTTGCGCGCGTCCTTGGTGGCCAGCGCAATCATCTCGGGCTTGATCGCGTTCAGCTTTGTGAAGGTGTAGGACATGCCCGAACCTTCTTCCAATTCCACGCCGCTTTTGACGAGATCGAACTGACGCTTCACGGCAGCTTCGGCCTTTTTGATATCTGTCGTACGCAGGCTAAGCCGCTGCTTAACGGTATATGTCGGAATGCCGTTTTCATTATATTGCGACACATTGGCACCGGTGGGTTGCAACGCATCGGCATCAAAGCCTAACGTATTAAAAAAGCTGCGGATCGCCTTGGTATCGCTATCCACCTTCGACTGCGCAGACTGCAGATCACCCGCCTTTGCCGAAAATGCGATGGTCCAAGTCGCAAGGTCAGCGGTGACATCCCGCTCGGCAAGGCCGCGCACTGTGACAGCGCGGTCCGCCTGCTTCATGCGCACCAGACCGTCACCCATTAGGTAACCGCCAACAACCAGACCCGCCGCCAGCAGGCCAGTTCCTGCCAACCATGCCCGCCCCTGATTTGCGGTGAGCCTGCCGAGCCAGCCGCGTTTGCCATCATCCGAAATGTCATTATCCATCGCCAATTTCCCGAAAAATACCGTCCCGCAGCCCCTGTACGCCCCTTGCGCCTGTAGCTGTCAGGGTCCATTGTCTGCGCCAACCCACAGTGATGACGGTTACAGACGCCACGATGAACTGTGTATTAATACAGATGAACGGAGTGAATATGCCGACGAAATATCTCCATACGATGATCCGCGTGACTGACCCTGAAGCAACCGTTGCGTTCTTCAAACTGATTGGTCTCGAAGAAGTCCGCCGTTTCGACAGCGAAGCCGGCCGCTTCACGCTCATTTTCCTCGCGGCACCCGGACAAGATGGCGTGGCTGAGGTTGAGCTGACGCATAACTGGCCGCCCGCCGATGGCAGCGAAGCCGAAGTCTATGATGGCGGACGAAACTTTGGTCATTTGGCATACCGAGTCGATGATATTTACGCGACCTGTCAAACGCTGATGGACGCAGGCATCACAATCAACCGCCCTCCCCGCGACGGCCATATGGCGTTTGTGCGCACCCCCGACGGCATTTCGATTGAGCTGTTGCAGGAGGGCAACCTTCCCCCGGCTGAACCGTGGATCAGCATGCCGAACATCGGGGCGTGGTAATGCACATTGAGGTTGTACGTATTCCGGTCCTGTCCGACAATTATGTCTGGCTGGTCCATGAAGCGACGAGCGGCGAGACCTTAGTGATTGACCCTGCCGTTGCGGCACCTGTGCTTGCGGCTGCCGAGACGCGCGGATGGAAGATTACGCAAATCTGGAATACGCATTGGCACCCCGACCATGTCGGCGGAAATGCGGAGATCAAGGCCGCGACCGGCTGCGTTATCACTGGACCGGCCGCAGAAGCGGAGCGGATATCAACGCTTGATGTGCAGGTGCGCGGCGGGGACGTCGTGCAACTGGGCGATGTGCAGGCAACGGTTATCGATGTTCCTGCGCATACGGCGGGGCACATCGCCTATCATTTCGAAACCGAGCAGGCGGCGTTTGTCGGGGACACATTGTTCGCGATGGGCTGTGGCCGCTTGTTCGAAGGCACCGCCGCGCAAATGTTCGATAATATGCGCAAGCTTGAAGCACTGGGCGATGACACTGCGATCTATTGTGCGCATGAATATACACTCAGCAACGCGCGCTTTGCAGTGACGGTGGAGCCTGACAATGTCGCGCTTCAGCAGCGTATGTCTGATGTTGTCGCAGCGCGCGAGCGCGGCGAGGCGACGGTGCCGACGACGATCGCACTCGAGCGCGCAACCAACCCGTTCATGCGGGCAAGCTCAGTGGATGAATTGGCGGCACGCAGGGCAGCCAAGGACGCTGCCTGAGCTTCAGTGGAAGTCGCGTGACTTGGGTAAAATCCGTACGTCGCGCGGATGGCTGCCGCGTGGCGCATGCGGCCTTGCAAATTCGTCGATTTTGGGTTTTCCGACATTGGCCTGATGCGTTTCCGACAGCTGCGCCAGATCATCGGTACGGTCGATAATATTCGTCGCCATTAGGTGCACCACACCTTCCTTGCTCCGCTGAATCTCGCCTTCGGCAATGATAAGCCGCGACGCCATCACCGCGCGTCGCTGTCGATCAAATAACCGTGCCCATAACAGGATGTTGGTCACGCCGCTTTCATCCTCAATCGTGATGAAAATTGCATTGCCTTTGCCAGGGCGCTGCCGGACCAGCACCACGCCGGCTACGCGCACGTGCTTGCCGTTCTTGACCGCATTGGCCTCTGCGCAACTCAGCACGCCCTCGCTTGCGAACATCCCCCGTAGGAATTGCATCGGATGCCCTTTTAAAGACAGCCGAGTCATCTGATAATCTGCCGCGACATGTTCGCTGGCCGACATCATTGGCAATATTGCATCGGCCTCCGCGCCAAGCTCACGCGCGTTAGCCGCAGCGAACAACGGCAGTTCGTCCGAAGGCGTCCGCCGCGCTTCCCACGCGCCTTCGCGTCGGTCGAAACCCAACGATCGCACTGCGTCAGCATCGGCAAGCAAATGCACTGCAGCGGGTGGCAGCACGGCACGGCGCGCCAAATCTTCAATGGAGGCAAAAGGTCGATATTGGACAATGGATTGCGCCCACACTTCCCGAAAGCCATCTATCTGCCGCATTCCTAAGCGCAGCGCGCCTTGCTCGATTGCATTGTCCCAACCGCTCGAATTGACGTCTATTGGCCTGACCACGACTCCATTTTCCTGCGCATCGCGGACGATTTGCGCTGGTGCGTAAAAACCCATGGGCTGCGAATTGAGCAAGGCAGCCGCAAAAATCGCCGGGTGATAATGTTTGATCCACGACGACACATAAACCAGCCGCGCAAAAGACAGCGCATGGCTTTCGGGAAAGCCATAGGATCCGAAACCCTGAATCTGGCCAAAGCAGCGCTGGGCAAAATCACGTTCATAGCCGCGTCGCACCATGCCTTCGACCATCATCGTCTCGAAATGCTCCATCCCGCCCACATTGCGAAAGGTCGCCATTGCCTTGCGCAAGCGGTTGGCATCAGCCTCGCTGAATTCGGCAGCGGTAATTGCTAGGTTCATCGCCTGCTCCTGAAACAGTGGCACGCCCAGCGTCTTGCCCAGCACATTTTCCAGCTCATCCTGCGGATAGGGCGCGGCGGGCGACGGATATTCAACCTTCTCCTCTCCATTACGTCGCCGCAAATAAGGATGCACCATATCGCCCTGAATCGGGCCGGGTCGGACAATCGCGACTTGAATAGTGAGATCATACAGGCTGCGCGGTTTCATGCGCGGCAGCATGTTCATTTGCGCCCGGCTCTCGACCTGAAACACACCCAGGCTCTCGCCCCTGCACAACATGTCATAGACATTGGGATCGTCGGAATCGATGTCGACTTTCAGGTCATAATCGCCAATCCCCTGTTCGCGCATCATGTCATAGGCCTTGCGTATGCAGGTCAGCATACCCAGCGCCAGCACATCGACCTTCATCAGCCCCAGTGCGTCGATATCGTCTTTGTCCCATTCAATGAAATTGCGGTCCTTCATCGCGCCATTGTGGATAGGGACGGTTTCATCGAGTCGGTTTTCGGTCAGGATAAACCCGCCAACATGCTGCGACAGATGCCGCGGAAATTTTAGCAATTGCTCAGACAGCGATTTCAACCGCGCGATTTCGGGATTGTCGGGATCAAACCCTGCCTCCACCAACCGTCGTTCATCGGGGCCACTGCCGAAACTGCCCCATACCGTGCTGACCATGCGCGTTGTGACATCCTCGGTCAGCCCCAGGGCCTTACCAACCTCACGCACGGCGCTGCGCGGGCGGTAATGGATGATTGTTCCGGCAATCGCAGCCCGATGGCGGCCATAGCGCTGATAGACATATTGAATGACTTCCTCACGCCGCTCATGTTCGAAATCAACGTCGATATCGGGGGGCTCTTTTCGATCCGAAGATATGAAACGCGAGAATAAAAGCGTGTTTGCAAGCGGGTCGACCGAGGTCACGCCAAGCAAAAAACACACCGTCGAGTTTGCCGCCGATCCCCGCCCCTGGCACAATATCGGCGGCGTTTGATCGCGCGCGAATTTCACCAGATCGTGGACGGTGAGGAAGTAATAGGCAAATTGCTCGCCCCGGATAAAGGCAAGTTCGGTTGTAATGGACTTGCGGATTTTTTCCGGAAGTTCCGTCCCATAGCGTTGATGCGCCGCTTCCCACACCAGATGCGCCAGCCAGTCGTCGGGCGTCCAGCCATCGGGCACCGGCTCGTGGGGATATTCATATTTCAACTGTTCAAGGTCAAAGCTGATCCGTGCGGCAAAGCGCTCCGTTTCCGCCAAGGCTTTCGGGCAAGCGTGGAACAGCCGCTCCATTTCATCCGCCGCTTTGATGTAGCGCTCGGCATTGGCCTTCAAGGCAAAGCCTGCTTTCTGGATGGTCGTGCCCATGCGAACGCAGGTCACAATATCGTGGAGCGGGCGCTGATCGCGGGTCGCATAAAGCGGATCGTTGGTCGCGAGAAGCGGCACGCCAAGGTCGTGCGCAACGCTGCGGTAACGGGCCAACTGCCTTTTGTCTTTACCCTGATGATGCGTCGATATGCCAAGCCAGACATTCCCCGCATGCACGGACGCAAGGCGGCGAAGCGCTGCTTCCCAGTCCTGCGGCGCCGTAGACACCAGCTTGAGGTGGGACGGCGCCGCTGGCGGCTTGGCGCTTTCCTTGAATTGATAAATAGGCGGGTTCTTGTGCGCTTCCTCCGCATCTGTGGTCGAATAGGTCATCACGATCAGCAGCAGATCATCCAGATGGTCGAGCAAATCGTCAAACTTCAATATGCAACTGCCTTTGGTGGCACGCATATTCCCCACGGTCAGCAACCTGGTAAGATTGCCCCAACCCTGCCGCGTGGCGGGATAGGCAATGATGTCCGGTGTACCGTCCGCAAACACCAGCCGCGCACCTGCCAGAAAGCGGATACGCGTCTCGCAAGCGGCGTCTTCGGCTTCGGTCAGCTTTTCGGGCTCGCCTGCCTCACGCTTGGCAGCCAGCAATGCACTGCGCGCATTGTCGGGAGCGTCACCCAACGCCTTCCACGCGCGCACAACGCCAGAGACGGTATTGCGATCCGCAATGCCGATAGCGGTCAGCCCAAGCCTGACGCCCTCCGCAACATAATCCGACGGCGGCGATGCGCCGCGCAAGAAAGAATAGCTACTGGTGCAGGCAAGCTCGGCATAATTCATGCAAAGATGCCGTGCAGATACCAGAGCGGCCGTTCGGTTTCATCATAGAGCCCGCGCCGGAACAGCCAAAACCGGCGACCTTCATTGTCCTCGACGCGGTAATAATCCCGCGTCAGGCCGCCATTGCCCGGCTCGTACCCGCGCGCGTGTCGCCACCATTCAGGGCTGATGCGTTCAGGCCCCTCAACGCGCGCGACGCGGTGCACGTGCCGCCGCCAGCGAAAGCTGCGCGGCTCGCCTTCCGGAAATCCGGCGGTTACCTCAATCGG
Source organism: Sphingorhabdus sp. (assembly GCA_046290915.1). Taxonomy (GTDB): domain Bacteria; phylum Pseudomonadota; class Alphaproteobacteria; order Sphingomonadales; family Sphingomonadaceae; genus Sphingorhabdus_B. Next base: position 741 of record JBKBTH010000082.1, on the reverse strand, counting down.
CTGCGGCGTTTCGAACAGGCGAAAAGGACGCATCGCTGGTTCGCCGGGTTCAGGCTTTGGCCATTTGGCCTTTGGTGCGTCAGATTGCGCGGCACGCTCAAGCGCTGCACGTTCGGGGATATGGCTTTCCCGCGCATGGAATTGCCGCACCCGTTCTGCGCCTAACCGAACACTCAACCGGTCGATGAGCGCAGCGGTTGCCGCATCTGTGTCGACCTTTGTCTCCAGCCCGACTTGAACATTGGCCAGCCCTTCAGCGAGCGGCACTTCCAG